>JANOWY010000033.1:0-3251 GCA_031418135.1 Rhodoferax sp.
GGCATAGGCTGCCAGTGCCACCGGCGGGGTAATGTCGGCCAGCACGCCGTAATAAAACACGAAGAAGTGCGCCACCAGTGGCTCCACGCCCAACTGCACCAGCGTGGGCGCGGCCACCGTCACCATGATGATGTAATTGGCCGTGGTGGGTATGCCACAGCCCATCAAAATGCAAACCAGCGCCGTCATGAACAGTGCGGCAAACAGCATGATGCCTTGCTGCGAAGCCAAATAGGCGGGTACGAACGTGCTCAGCCCCATGGCAATGCTTTGCGCGGCGCTGGTGATGATAAAACTCACCTTGAAGCCCACACCCGTGAGCGTTACCACACCAATCACCAGGCCGACTGCAGCCGCTGCAGCGCCCACGGCCAGCGCATATTTGGCGCCGGTTTCCAGCGCTTCGGCAATCACGGCAAAATCAATCCGGCCGCGCAAACCGCCCCACCAGGTGCTAGCCACCATCAAGGCAACGCCCGCAACAAACAGGCCCAAGCGGATATAGGAACTCTGCGGGCCCCAATCAACAAAGGCCAATGCAATCAGCAAGGCGTGCTGTAGCACCAGCATGGTCCAGTTGCGGGCTGAATTGCCAAAAGGCAAAGTGGTCAAACCCACAATGGCGCACGATGTCATGCCGACAAAGGCTGCCAGGTAGGGCGTGCGGCCCATCACCAGAATGGCCACCAGCAGGATGAGCGGGATCAGCGTAGGCCAGCGCTCGCGCAACGAGGCGCGCAGCTTGGGCATTTCTTCTTCGGTGAGGCCGCGTAGGCCATAACGCTTCGCTTCGAAGTGCACCTGCATGAACACGCCGAAGAAATGCATGAAAGCCGGCACAACGGCTGCGGCGATGATGGTCTGGTAAGGCACGTTCAAAAATTCGACCATCAAAAACGCCGCCGCGCCGAGCACAGGCGGCGTGATTTGTCCGCCCGTGGAAGAAGCGGCTTCCACAGCGCCCGCAAACTCGCGCTTGTACCCCACACGGATCATGGCGGGGATGGTGAGCGAGCCCACGGTCACTGCATTGGCCACCGATGAGCCGCTGAGCATGCCAAACATGGCCGAGCCAAATACGCTCACTTTGGCCGGGCCACCGGCATAACGCCCGGCAATGCTGGCTGCAATATCGAGAAACAGCTGCCCCAGGCCAACACGCGTGGCCATCACACCAAACAGAACGAAGTGAAAAACATAGGTTGCCACCACGCCCACGGCTACGCCGTAAATGCCTTGGCTGGTGAGGTATTGGTGATTGACCAGCTGCGACCACGAAGCCCCGGCGTGCTTGAGCAAACCCGGAAAATACGGGCCTGCCAGCGCGTAGGCACAAAAGCCGATCGCAATCAGCGGCAGGGGCCAGCCCATGCTGCGCCGTGTGGCTTCCAGCACGGCAACCATCAGAATGGAACCGAAAACAACATCCAGCAGATCCGGGTTTCCAACGCGAAACGCCAGGCTGGAAAATTCATACGGAATGTAGAGAACACTGATGGCGCAGGCCACGCCCAGCGCCCAGTCAAACAGTGGCACGCCACCGGGCGTTGCCCAGCTGTGCACCGCCAGCGCGTCACGCGACTTGTGGCTACCCGCAAAAACCAGAAAGATGAGCCCCAACACAAAAGCCAGATGCACGCCGCGGTGCGTCACCTCTTGCAGCAGGCCGAAACCCGCTGTGTAAAAGTGGAAACAAGACAGCGTGATCAGCAGCCACTTGATGATTTGCGTCGCTGGCGGCGCCGAGTTGCGAAACCGCATCTCGGGGTCAAACTTCTCCTCCAGCTCCTGCAGGGTTTTGCCGTCGGGCAGCAAAGTGGTTGCTGGAGCTGTCGAAGCGTTGGGGATCATCGTGAAACCGGACGTGCTGTGTTGGGGTGCCGATTACTTCAGCACGCCAGCTTCTTTGTAATATTTCTCGGCACCAGCGTGAAACGGGATGCCAACACCGAGCACCGCGTTCTTGTTGTTGATGAGCTTGCCTTTTGCATGGCCCGCTGCCAGCGCTTTCTGGGTCGCTTCGCTGAACAGCGCCTTGGTAATCTGGTAAACCGTTTCGGTATCAGCTTTGGCGCTGGTCACCCACTGGGCGCCTACCGCCAGCGTTTGCACCGCCGCCACGTCTTTGTAGGTGTTGGCCGGAATGGTGTCTACCGCAAAGTAGGGGTTGGCCATTCGCAGGCCATCGGCCTGAGGGCCACCCAGCGCAACCAGTTCAATGCCGGCACCGCTGGAAGCCAGCTCGGCAATGGCACCGGCAGGCGAGCCACCTACGAAGAAGAAGGCATCCAGTGCGCCGTCTTTGAGTTTGTCACCGGCCTGATTCGGTTTGATGAACTCAGCCTTGATATCGCTCTCTTGCACGCCATAAGCCGCCAGCACCATGCGGGCATTGATCAGCGTGCCCGAGCCTGGCTCGTCCAGGGCCACGCGTTTGCCTTTGAGATCAGCCACGGTTTTGATGCCCGAACCTTTTTTGACCACCAGGTGAATGCTCTCTGGGTAGAGGTTGGCAATCATGCGCAAATCTGACACCTTGGGCTTGTCGGTATAGGGGCCCGTTCCGGTGTAGGCCCAGGTGGCCACGTCGGATTGCGAAAACCCGGATTCGATGGCACCACCGGCCACCCCGTTGACATTGGCCAGCGAGCCATTCGACGCTTGTGCCGTGACGATAACCTTGCCCGGCTGGGTGACCGCGTTGGCGATCATGCCGCCAACCGGGTAATAAGTGCCTGCGGTGCCACCGGTACCAATGCGGAAAAACTGCTGGGCCTGGGCGGCGCCCGTCAGCGCTACAGCGGCCACGACCGCTACGGTGAGTTGCTTGAGGTTCATGAAAACTCCGGTTGGATGAATAAGGGAAACAACGTTGAAGGATACTGCATCAAACGGGTGCGTGCAGCGCTAGCATCGTCGCCTGTGCAATACCCGACAACTGCAACCGGAGACACACCCAATGGCCGCCCTCGACGCTGATCTGCAAGCCGCTTACGCCTTTACCTTCCCGTATTACGAGATGGCGCGCACGCGTTACTTGTCCACCTCCTTGCCATCCAACCCCCGGGCCGGCCGCATCAACACCCTGGGCCATCGCCGCACCTTGAGCGATCACAAAGCGCGCGCTGTGACCACCCCCAACAACGACACCCTGTATTCCAGCGCGTGGCTTGATGTGTCGGCCGGCCCGCTGGAGCTGACCATTCCACCCATGGCCAACCGGTATTGGTCGGTGCAGTTCATGGCCATGA
>JANOWY010000034.1:0-2550 GCA_031418135.1 Rhodoferax sp.
TGGCGCAATTGCCTTGCAGTGCAAGGTCTAACCAAATGTGAAAGGCCAGCGAAGCCGGGCCCCCTTCGCTGAAATGGCGCAGGTTATGAAAGCTCATACCGCTGCCCACCACCAGCACGCCTTCGTCGCGCAAGGGGCGCAGTGCTTCGCCCAGCTGGCAATGCAGCACCGGATCCAGGCTGGCCTCGAGCGACATGGCAACCACCGGAACATCGGCATCCGGGAACATGACTTTCAGCGGGATGAACACGCCGTGATCCCAGCCGTAGGTGGGGTCTACCAGCGCTTGGTAACCCGCGCCTTGCAAAAGGCTGGCGGCCCGCTGCGCCAGCGCGGGCTGGCCGGGCGCAGGGTAGGTGAGGGCGTAGGTTTCAGGCGGAAAGCCGTAGTAGTCGTAAATCAACTCGGGTTGCGCACAGCCGGTAAAGCTGGGTATGGCGGCTTCCCAATGCGCGGTAACCAGCAAGATGGCGGTGGGCGTGGCGGGCAGGGTGTGGCGCACGCTGCGCAGAAAATCTTCGGTGGGCTGGTATTGCCGTTTGCGCTCACCTGTCATGAAAAAGGAGGGCCCGCCGCCGTGGGGCAGGTACAGGGCGGGCATGCGGATAGGGGTCATGGCAATCAATCCAACAGGTATCAGTGTGCTGCGGTAGCTAGTTGCAATGCCAGCCGGTTGTGCCGTTCAATCAGCGGCTCCAGCTCCAGCGTGGCCAAACGCCCTTCGCGCACCACCACTTTGCCGTTGACGATGGTGTAGGCCGCTTGGCTGCTTGCGCACAACATCAGGCTGCCCACCGGGTCGTGCACGGCACCGCCGGCAAAGCCCAGGGTGCGCAAATCAAACAGGGCCAGGTCGGCGCACATGCCGGGGGCAATGTGGCCGATGTCTTTGCGGCCGAGCACTTGGGCGCCGCCGCGTGTGGCCAGTTCCAGGGCATCGCGGGCGGTCATTTCGGCGGGGCCCAGGTCACAGCCGAAGAAGGTTTGGCGGCCGGTGGGCGTCTCGCGGGTTTCAGCTGGGGCCATGGCCCGCCCCACACGCGCCAAAAGCATGGCTTGCCGGGCTTCGTTCACCATGTGGGCCGCGTCGTTGCTGGCGCAACCGTCCACGCCCAAACCCACCGCCACGCCCGCGTTGAGCATTTTGCGGATGGGCGCGATGCCCGAGGCCAGGCGCATGTTGCTGCACGGGCAATGCGCCACGCCGGTTTTGGAGGCGGCAAACAGTGAAATGCCCAGGTCGTCCAGCTTCACACAATGGGCGTGCCAGACATCGTGGCCCAGCCAATCGAGGCTTTCGGCGTATTCGGCCGGTGTGCAGTTGAATTTCTCGCGGGTGTAGGCGATGTCGTGGTCGTTTTCGGCCAGATGGGTGTGCAGGCGCACTTTCAGCTGGCGCGCCAGGCTGGCGGATTCGCGCATCAAATCGCGGCTCACGCTGAAGGGCGAGCAGGGCGCTACCGCCACTTGAATCATGCTGCCGTGGGTGGCATCGTGGTAGCGCTCGATCAGGCGTTGGGTGTCTTGCAGGATATGGGCTTCGGTTTCAACCACCGCGTCAGGCGGCAAGCCGCCCTGCGATTGGCCCACGCTCATGCTGCCACGCGAGGCAGTGAAGCGCATGCCGATGTCGCGGGCCGCGTCAATGCTGTCGTCCAGGCGGCAGCCGTTGGGATAGATGTAGAGGTGATCGCTGCTGGTGGTGCAGCCGCTCATCAGCAGCTCGGCCATGGCCACCTGGGTGCTGACGTGGATCATCTCTGGCGTGAGCCCAGCCCATATCGGGTACAGGCCCTTGAGCCAGCCGAACAGCTCGGCGTTTTGCACCTTTGGCACCGCCCGGGTGAGCGACTGGTACATGTGGTGGTGGGTGTTGATGAGGCCCGGCGTGACCAGGTGGTGCCTTGCGTCAATCACTTCGGTGGCCTGCGATGCCACGGCAGGCGGCAGCTCTTGCGCGGCACCGACGTATTCGATCAGACCATTGCGGATGAAGAGTGAGGCGTTTTTGAGTTCGCGCCGCTGGTCGTCCAGTGTGGCGATGCAGGCGGCATTTTTAATCAGCAGGTTCATGCCGCAAGCCTACCCCAAACTAATCCGCCGTAATGCCCGCCGCCTTGATGGTTTTGGCCCAAAACTCCGTGTCGTTTTGCACCAGCGATGCCAAACCAGCCGGTGGCAGGTAACGCAACTCAATACCTGCCGTATCAGCGCGGGTTTTGGTTTCGGGCAGTTCCAGCGCGGTTTTGATTTGGCCAGAGAGTTTGGCCACCACATCGGCGGGTGTGCCGGCGGGGGCGAAAATGCCGATCCAGGCTTCCAGCTCAAACCCCTTCATGCCCGCCTCGGAGGTGGTGGGCACGTTGGGCATGCTGGGGTGGCGGGCCTTGCTGGTAACCGCCAGGCCCTTGAGTTTGCCTGCTTGTACATGCCCCATCACCGATGGGGGTGTGGTAATGAACACCTGCACTTGGCCCGACAACACATCTTGAATGGCGGGGCCTGAACCACGATACGGAATGTGCACCATGCTGCTTTGGGTTTGTTGCT
>JANOWY010000035.1:0-49303 GCA_031418135.1 Rhodoferax sp.
GGGCCGCGCCATGGTGCAAGACAGGTTTGAGGGGCCGCAGCGCACCAAAGTCATGGCCTACATCGGCATGGCGATGGGCCTTTCGCCCCCGCTGGCTGCAGTGGTAGGCGGCGCTTTACATGTGCGATTTGGCTGGCAGGCTAACTTCATTCTCGTCATGGTGTTGGCCCTGCTGATGTTGGTTGCCGCCTGGCGCGGCTTGCCCAGCCCGGCGCGCGCCCGCGCGGCAGGATTGGCAGAAGGGCATTGGCTGGCCGCCATGTTGCAGGCCTATGCCACGCTGCTGCGGCAAAAATCTCTGGTGCTGTATGTGTTGATCTTGTGCATGACGACGGCGGCGTTTTATACCTTTCTCTCGGGCGCGCCCATCGTGCTGCGCAGTTATGGCGTGGGGCCGGATGGCATTGGCTGGTACATCATGGTGGTGCCCGTTGCCTACATGGCGGGCAACTTTTTGACCAGCCGCCTGATCCAGGGCAAGGGTGAACGCTGGGTGATGGCCCTGGGCCAGGTGGCGACACTTTCGGGCCTGTCGTTGATGCTGGGCTTGGCACTGGCAGAGTTTGATTCGCCGCTGGCCTTCACCTTGCCCTTGATGTTGCTGGGCGTGGGCCATGGGTTTTTAATGCCACCCACCCTGGCGGGCACCGTGGGTGTGGTGCCAGCACTGGCCGGCTCTGCGGCGGCGCTGGCGGGCCTGATGCAGCAACTGATGGGTGCAGTGGGCGGCTACAGCGTGGGGCTGGTGCAGCACCATGGGTCGCGCAACCTGGGTTTGCTGATGCTGGGTTTCACGCTGTGTGCCCTGGGTGCGCACCTGGCGCTGCGCCGCCAGCGGTTGCCGGTGCAGGCATCGCAATAGTTCAGGCTGTTTTTGCCGGTAGCCTTGGCATCAGCTTGATCTAAGCGGGGTATGGCCTGTAGCGGCCCCTATCAATACAGGCGTATCGCCATGTCAAAGTGCCAGGTTCGGCGGATTTCAACCACGTCGTATTCGCGCAGCAGGGCTGGCGAGAACGCCGGGTAGGGGGCCTGGCTTTGCACAATTTGGCGGATCGCCTCGTCGATGGCCGGCACGCCGCTGGAGCTAACGAACGCAACGGACTCCACCGACCCATCACTGCGGATGGCCACCGTTACCAGCGGGCGAGTATGCGGCTGCTTGGCCGCTTCACGAACCGTATCAAACGTCATGTTCAGCTGGATCTTGCGGCTCCAGGCCTCGGCGTACAAAACCAGCTCAGCCTGGGGGTCGGTGTGGCCAAACAGCCTGCCCCGGCGCAAAGTGCTGGCCGAAGGTGAGCGGCGTGCAGCGGCTTCTGCTGCGTCACGTCGGTCGGCTTCTTCGTTCAGTTGGCGGCCGATGGCCCGCAGCCTTTCTTCGCGCTTTTCGGCATCGGCTTGCAAAGCGGCAAGCCGTGCGGCCTCGATACGCGCGGCGGCAATACGGGGCGCTTCCTGGCGGGCTGCTTCTTGTCTGGCCGACTCTTGCCGGGCTGCTTCTTGCCGAGCCGCTTCTTGCCCTGCTGCGATGGCAGCAGCGTGGGCCGCTTCGGCTTTTGCGGCTTCCTGGCGGGCTGCTTCTGCCTTGGCTGCATTTTCGGCCTCGGCCCGGGCTGCCTCTGCCCTGATGGCATCTTGCCGGGCGGCGGCTTGCCATGCTGCCGCTTGGCGCACGGCATCCCGGCGGGCAGCTTCCGCACGGGTGGCCTCGGCCCGCACTGCTTCTTGTTTTGCAGCCTCTTGCCGGGCGGCGGCTTGTTGTGCCAGCTCGGCCTTGGCCAATTCGAGCCGCGCTTCTTCTTTGCGCGCAGCCGCTATACGGGCTGCTTCTTGTTTGGCGGCCTCTTGGCGCTCAATTTCGCGTCTTAACACTTCGGCCCGCGCCACCTCAAGACGTGCCTGTTCCTGCCGCGCTGCGGCTTGCAATGCGGCAGCTTGCCTTGCGGCCTGCTCGCTCTGCGCTTGCGCCCGCACGGCTTCGACACGTAGAGCAGCCTGCCGCGCGGCCTCTTGGCGAGCGGCTTGCGCCCGTTCGGCTTCGGCAATTGCAGCTTCTTTTAGCGCCGCCTCTTGCTTCGTGGCTGCTTGTTGTGCCGCTTCCCGTTGCACGGCTTCGACCTGCACAGCAAGTTGGCGGGCCACCTGCTGGCGTTCGGCCTCTGCCTGCTCGGCCTGCCGCTGCGCATCCGGTCTGGCCTTCTCTGCGGCCGCCGGTTGAGACATCTCGACCTGTGGGCTGGGGGCGATGGCTGCGGGTGCGGGTGCGGGTGCGGGTGCGGCCATTGCCGCAGGCATTGCCTCGGGGACTGCCTCAGGTTTGCCGGCGGGATCGGGCGCCTCCCGCGCAGGGGGCACAGTCCAGGTTGCGTGGGCAGATTCCGTCAGCGCCAGGACGTCTTCAACAGGCGGTGGCTCAGATGGCGCCTGGGCTGCGGGAGGCGATGTGGGCGCGGGTACTGCAACAGCGGCGGCGACTGCAGCGGAGAGTGCGACCGTCTTTGGTTTGGCCACTTTTCTTGGTTTGACCTTCGCGGTTGTGGCTGCGACCGGCGTCTTGGGCGGGAGCGGGGGGGCTACCAACGTCAACGTCGCCGGCCCGACAGCAGGCAATGGCGTAAGGGGTGGGGCAAGTTGCGGTGCAAGCTTGCCAGCGTGCAAGGGTTCGTCGGCGGGTGCCGGGGCCGGCATGAGCGCAGCGCGAATATCTGGCACCTCGGCCCGTCGGTCTTGCCAAGGGAAACCAAGACCCGGAAACCCCAAACCCTGGCCGCTGAAGGTCAGGCTCATCAGCAGCGCGTGGATTGATAACGAAAGCAGCAGCCCCAGCGCCAAACGCCGGTCTTGCGGACTCATTCAGCCGCCCACCCTCTCCCGGGTGAAAAACTGCGGTAACCGCCGGGCCCATTTGACCCCGTGTAGTTCACCAGCCCAAGCACCGGCCAAACTTGTATTACCCCATGCGGCAGCGCTGGCTGGTATAACTTTTGCGGGATTGGAGGTGATTGGGGGCATGGAAATTTTGGGCAGACAACGGGCCGGTATGCAGGCGGTAAACCCCAGCATAACGCACCCTCGTGCCAGAAGCCGGGGGCGGTTGCCGCCACAGCGGTCACGCCGAAAAGAGTTTGCCGTTGGCCAGACGGTTACGATCTGGCAAAACCAAACCCAGGAGACCCAAATGAACATTCAAGGCAAGGTAGCCATCATCACCGGCGGTGCCAGCGGCATCGGTGCCGGGCTGGCAGAGCGCTTTGCCGCCGAAGGCGCGCGCGGCATTGTGGTGGCCGATATCCATTTGCCGCAGGCCGAAGCGGTGGCGGGCGCGATCAATGCAGATGGCAAGGGCAGGGCGGTCGCGTTGCGTTGCGTTGCGATGTCAGTGTAGAGGCCGACATCCAGGCGCTGGTGGCTGCTACCCGGGCACGTTTTGGCCAGGTCGACATCTATATGTCCAATGCCGGCATTTTGGGTGGCATGGGTGGATTTGAGCTGGAAGACCCGCTGTGGGAAAAAATGTGGCAGGTGCACGGCATGGCCCATGTTTGGGCTGCGCGCGCCGTGGTGCCCGACATGGTTGCGCGGGGTGAAGGTTATTTTGTGGTTACCGCGTCGGCGGCGGGCCTGCTCACCATTGTTGAAACAGCGCCCTATGCCGTTACCAAACATGCGGCGTTGGCCTTTGCCGAATGGCTGCGCGTGGCTTATGGCCGCCGTGGCGTGCGGGTGTCTTGCTTGTGCCCCCAGGCGGTGCGCAGCGGCATGACTTCGGGTGATGGCGGTTCGGCCGGGGGTGACGGCATGCTGATGCCGTCACAAGTGGCGGCCGATGTGGTGGCCGCCATGCGTGACGAGACCTTCTTGGTGCTGCCGCACCCCGAGGTGCTGGAGTATTTCCGGGGCAAGGCGCAAAACTATGACCGCTGGCTGGGTGGCATGCAGAAGCTCTATGCGAAGCAGGTGACGGGTCACTAAAGGCTACAGGTCATACCGCACAGGGCCGGTTCAAACCGCTTCGGTCGATGCCGTTTATCGGCCCGGCAAATACCATGCTTGGTTGTTGAACGGTTGGCCAAACTGGTAACGCTCGCCGGGCTTGGGCATAACAAGGTTGACGCCCTGCGCTTTGGCAGCGGCCACGGTGCGAACGGCGGGCTCGGCCCAGTCGTGGTAGGCCAGGTTAAAGGTGGCCCAATGCACCGGCAGCAAAACGGCGGCACCCAGGTCTTGATGCGCCTGCACCGCCGCTTCGGGGTGCATGTGGATGTCGAGCCAAGTGTCACCATAGGCCCCAATTTTGATCAACGCCAGATCGGGTGCGCCCAGCCGCTCGCGGATGGCCTTCAAGTGGGGTGCGTAACCGGTATCACCACTGAAATAGGCTGAATGCGCAGGGCCTTTCAGCATCCAGGATGCCCACAAGGTCGAGTTGTCCATGCTTTTTCGGCCCGAGTAGTGGCGTGCAGGGGCGCAATGAATCGCCACACCTTTGATGCTGGCCTGCTCCCACCAGTCCATCTCGTGGATCTGCGCCAATGGCACGCCCCAGCGCTGCAGATGCGCACCGATGCCCAGGCCCACATAGAAGTGCGCGCCGCCATTTGACTTGGCAGCCAGTTGCTGCACGGTGAGCATGTCCAGGTGGTCAAAATGGTCGTGGCTGATGATCACAGCATCGATGTTCTTCCATTCAGCCAAGGCCAGCGGTGCCGGGTGCAGCCGCGCCGGGCCGATGAACTGGAAGGGCGAGGCGCGTTGTGACAGCACCGGGTCGGTCAAGATGCGCACGCCGTCGATTTCTACCAGCACACTGGCGTGGCCCAGCCACCAGGCACGCAGGCCGGGCGCTACGGGATCGGCCAAGTCAGCCACAGACATCTTGATGCCCGGCACCTCAAAGCCGGGCTCGCGCACCTGCTCGCCCAGGTAGGCCTTCAATTCACCCCACATCGACATATTGCTGACGTAGGGCGGGGTGTTTTCAAAACGCCCGTTGATGAATTGTTTGGACTGCTGCATGCGCTGCAAACGTTCGCCCTCCCACACGCCACCAAAAACCGGCAGGCGAAAGACCAGCCAGGCGGCCAGGGCCAGCAAGGCTACCAGAGCGAGCAGCACCAGGGTGATTGTCTTGAGGCGTTTCATGGCCCTCATCTTAGGGGAGCCAGAACGGCAACCAATCGATACCCCCAATTCCCCTCTTGTCAGGAACGATTTTTGCAGATAAGATAAGTTCAATTAAGAAAGTTATAAACCGCTTTTGACAGGAGAACACCGATGAACGCACGCACTGCCCCTGAAAATCTCACGCCCTTTGGCGAAGACTATGGCCCCCTGCTCACCGGTGTCTATGCCCCGGTTTTTGAAGAGCTTGAACTGAAGGATCTGAAGCTCGTCAAAGGCAGCATACCCAAAGACCTGAATGGCGTTTACCTGCGCGCAGGCCCCAACGCGCGTTATGCGCCGAACGGCCGTTACCACCCATTTGATGGCGATGGCATGGTGCATGCCGCGCACTTCGACAACGGAAAGCTCACCTACCGCAACCGCTGGGTGCATACCGAAGGCTTTGTTGAAGAGCAGGATGCCGGACAAGCCACTCACTACGGCATTCGCGAAACCCTCAAAGGGCGGCCCGACAAACGCCTGAAAGACACCGCCAACACCGACCTGGTGGGGCACCGGGGCCGTGCACTGGCGCTTTGGTACATGTCGGGTGATGCCTATGAAATTGACCCCATCACGCTGGAGACGCTGGGCAAGTCGGCGGCCATTGCCGACAGCGGCGGCAAAATTTCGGCGCACGCCAAGGTAGACGAGGTGACCGAAGAAATGATGTTCTTCGACTACGGCAATGAAGCGCCCTACATGCATTACGGCGTGGTGGGTGCCGATGGTGCGCTCAAACACTACGTACCGATTGACCTGCCCGGCCCACGCCTGCCACATGACATGGCCGTCACCGAACACTACTCGATCTTGCACGACCTGCCGCTGTTTCACAACCATGAAGCCATGGCCCTGGGCCGCCACAAAATCGAGTTTTATCCCGAGATGCACACCCGGCTGGGCGTCATTCCGCGCCTGGGTGCCGGCGACAGCATCCGCTGGTTCAACTTCACGCCCTGCTACCTGTACCACGTGGTCAACGCCTGGGAAGAGAGCGACGGCAAAGGCAGCGATGTGGTGGTGATGGTGGGCTGCCGCTACATGCCGGCGCTGGATGCGCAAGGCCGAATCGACGCCCAGCGCACGGCAAAAGATGTGGCCGAGCTGGTCATGCATGCCCGGCTGTGGGTCTGGAAGATGAACCTCACCACCGGCGAAACCACCGAGCATGTGCTCAACGACAAGTTCAACGCCGAGTTCCCCACCTGCAACGCGCGCAAGACCGGACGCAAGACCCGCTTTGGTTATCTGGTGGATCATTCAGAAACCGTCATTCTGCAATGGTCTGGCGTGCGCAAGTTCGATCTTGAAACGGGTGCAGATTTAGGTGGCTGGTCAGACGATGCGCAGCACAGCTGGTACTCCGAGCCCTGGTTCGCCGAGGCCGATGCGCCCCAGTCAGAAGACCATGGCTATGTGGTCGCCTTCCAGTGGAATGACGGGCTCAAGCGGCAGACGCTGGACATCTTCGATGCCCGCAACCTTGCGCAGGGGCCGGTGACCCAGGTCGAGTTGCCGCAGCGCTTGCCCACTGGATTTCACGCCTGCTGGATTGAGAAAGACCGGCTTCACGCCAATCGTTGATCGTTCAGGCTACTGGCATCACCCCCATGAAACTCAACGACCTGCCGTCACACGAAATCCCGGCGCTCAACGGCAACAATGCGCCTGTCAACACCGAAGACGTGTTCGAGGACATGCCAGTCATCGGCGAGGTACCCAAAGACCTGAACGGGCTGTATGTGCGCAATGGCCCCAACCCGTTTTACCAGCCTGAATGGCGCTACCACGCCTACGACGGCGATGGCATGGTGCATGCCATCCGTTTCCAAAATGGCAAGGTCACCTACCGCAACCGTTGGGTGCAAACACAGGCGCTGAAGGAAGAACGGGCGGCCGGGCAAGCCCTCTGGAAAGGCCTGAAGGAGCCGATGCGCGCAGACCGCGAAGACGAGCCACTCAAGAACACGGCCAACACCGACATCAAGTACCACGCGGGCCGCCTGGTCACCATGTGGTATCGCTCAGGCATGCCTTATGCGGTAGACCCCTACACACTGGAAACCCTGGGCACAGCAGACTATGACGGTGCGTTTACCAAAATATCGGCCCATTCGCGGCCCGACGAACACACGGGCGAGTTGCTGTTCTTTGACTACAGCCTGACCGCACCGTATATGGAGTACGGCGTGATCGGGCCAGACCGCCAGCTCAAGCACAAGATTGAAATCCCCTTGCCTGGGCCACGCCTGCCGCACGACATGGCGGTCACCGAGCACTACACCATCCTGCACGATTTCCCCTTGTGGCCAGATGAAGAGGCCCTGAAGGCCAGGCGTTACAAAGTCCGTTTTCATGCCGACCAGCCGACGCGCTTTGCCGTGGTGCCGCGTTACGGGTCATCGCAAGACATCCGCTGGTTTGAGGCCAAAGCCGCTTATATGCTGCATGTGGTGAACGCCTGGGAGGAGGGAGATGAAGTGGTGATGGTGGGCACGCCCTACCGCATTCACCCCACAGCCAGCGGAGAACCGGATTCGCGCCGCCTGGAACACACCATCAACCAGCGCCAGCGTGACTTCATGCTGTACGAATGGCGCTTTGACCTCAAGACCGGCAAGACCCATGAACGCATCATCGATGATGTGCTCAATACTGAATTTCCAGTGATCAACGGCCAGTACCAGGGCCGCAAGAACCGCTATTCCTACAACATCATCTTCCCCCAGGGCGGGCGTGAGGAGCCGCGTTTCCCCGGTCTGGTGAAATATGACCTCAGCACCGGCGGTTACGTAGCCTACAGCGCCGGGCCGCAGTTTTTCTACAACGAGCCCGGCTTCGCCCCACGCGACAACAGTCAGTCTGAAGACGATGGTTATCTGGTGATGCCGGTCTGGAACCCGACCGAGGCACGCTCGGAAATCCAGGTGTTTGACTGCAAGGGTGCCCGCCTGGCCGAGGGGCCGGTTGCGCGCATTTTGTTGCCCCGGCGCATTCCCCATGGCTTTCATGCCAGTTTTGTAAGCCAGAAAACCCTGGACAAGTGGAAGTAGCCCATGATTCTGGTCGCGCCATCCAGCATTGACGATTACACCGCCAAAGGCTGGTGGGGAACCCGAACACTGTGGGACTATTTCGTCGCCAACGTAAAGGAACTTGGTGAACAAGAAGCCGTGGTTGACGCGCCCAATCGACGTGATTTCGCACATGGCGCACCCCAGCGCCTGAGCTGGGCGCAACTGGGTGAAGCGGTGGATCGTTTTTGCAGCCTGCTGGTTGAGAACAACATTCGCCGTGACGACATACTGGTTGCCATGTTGCCCAATTGCGTCGAGCAGTTTGTGGTGTACCTGTCGTGCGCACGTTTGGGCATCATCGTGACACCGGTTCCGGTGCAATACCGCGAACATGAGCTGGAGCACATCCTGTCGCAAACCGGTGCGGCGGGTGTTGTGACTTTCTCGCATATTGGCAAGGCAGCGAACGCCCATGCGGCTGCGGCCATGTTTTGTGGTCTGCGTTCGGTTCATCCCTTGCTCAAGACCGTGTTTGCCTGGGGCGATTCGCTTGCGCCAGACGTCGTCAGCATTGCCACCTTCACCTCAAACCCGTTGACGCACTCCCAACGTGCCCGTCTCTTGCAAGCCGAGCAAGACGCGGCTGTCAGCGCCAATGATGTTTTCACGATTTGCTGGACATCGGGTACCGAAGCCCAGCCCAAAGGAGTGCCCCGCAGCCACAACGAATGGCTGATCGTGGCACCCAGCATCATCGAAGCGGCGCTGATTCCACCACACGCGCGGCTGCTGAATCCGTTTCCTTTTGTCAACATGGCCGGTCTATCTACCGCCTTTGCGGCCTGGCTGGTGCTGGGTGGCACCGTGGTGCAGCACCATCCGTTCACCCTGCCGGTGTTTTTGCAGCAGTTGCGTGACGAACGCATTGACTACACCGTGGCCCCTCCCGCCGTGCTGAACATGCTGCTGCAAAACGAAGCCTTGCTGGAAGGCATTGATTTCAAACGCCTGGCACGCATTGGCTCCGGGGCGGCTCCGTTGTCGGAATGGATGGTGCGCGGGTTTGCCGAAAAACACGGTGTGCAGATCGTCAACTACTTTGGCTCCAACGAAGGCGCGGCCTTGTCGGGCAGCGACGTCGACATTCCAGACCCCGCGCTGAGGGCCCAGTTTTTTCCGCGCGCGGGTGTAGATGGTTTTGCCTGGAGCGTCTCGACCACCCGCAAAATCAGAACCCGTCTGGTGAACCCTGAGACGGGCGGCGAGATCACCCAGGCCGGCCAACCCGGCGAACTTCGCTTCAGTGGACCCACGGTGTTCAGCGGCTACTTTCGCGCACCCGAATTGAGTCACCGTGCGTTTGACGAGCAAGGTTTTTACAAGACGGGCGATCTGTTTGAAATCGCCGGCGACAAACAGCAGTATTACCGCTATGTGGGTCGCTCCAAGGATTTGGTGATCCGGGGCGGCATGAACATTTCCAGCGAAGAAATTGAAGGCCTGCTGGCCGCCTGCCCGGGTGTGCGGGAGGTTGCGGTGGTGGGTGTGCCAGATTCGTTATTGGGCGAGAAACTGTGTGCCTGTGTCGTGGCGATGGAAGACCATGAACTGACGCTGGCGGGGGTGGTGGCGTACCTGCGCAGCGGGCAACGCATCGCTGCCTACAAACTGCCGGAATACTTGTTGCCCCTGGCAGCACTGCCGCGCAACCCGGTGGGAAAGGTGTTGAAACGCGCCTTGCGTGAGCAGGCCCAGGCGCTGGTTTTACCGTCGGAGCGGGTATGAGTGCCACCGCGTTGCCGGTGCTGCTGTTGATACCCGGCATGTTGAACACGGGCCGCATCTGGAACCGTGTTGTGCCCCTGCTGCAAGGCCTGGCCGATATCCGCATCGCCGATGTAACCCGCCAATCCACCATTGCCGAAATGGCCCACGATGCCTGGGTTCTGGTGTCGGACGTGTCAGCCAACCAGCACTTGGCGGTCTGCGGATTCTCGATGGGTGGTTACGTTGCACTCGATCTTTATGCTACATATATTATAGCTAACAATGGCCGTTCCATGTCTACACTTGGCCTTCTCAATACCTCAAGCCGTGGCGAAACTCCCCAGGGCATGGTTGACCGCGAAAAAACCATTGCTGCACTGGGGCAAAATTTTGAACGGGTCATCAAAGGCATTGCCGGTTTTGGCATCCACCCCTCGCACCAGGCGGATGAAGAACTGATGGCTGAAGTTTTGTCCATCATGCGGGATGCCGGCGCGGACACGGCCATCCGCCAGTTGCGAGCCATCATGGCCCGTTCTGACCAGAGCCAGCTGTTGCCTCGTATCGCCGCCCGCACCCTGGTCATGACTTCACGACAAGATCGGGTGGTGCCGCCTGACGCTTCGCAGGAGATGGCAACACAGATTCCCGGCGCGCGGCTGGAATGGATCGAACCAGCCGGCCACATGACACCACTGGAGCAGCCTGCCCAGTTGGCAGCTTTGCTTAAAACCCTCCTTTGAAGGCTTGTGATGAAACGACGCACTCTGATCCAAACTGTAACTCTGCTGGCGCCACTGGCCGGCGCATCAACGGCCCGGGCGCAATCGGCTTTCCCAGACAAACCGGTGAAAGTCGTGGTGCCTTTTGCAGCCGGCAATACGCTGGACACCGCGTTGCGCCAGGTAGCGGAGGTCTTCAAACAAAACACCGGGCAGGCCTTGATTGTTGAAGCCAAACCTGGCGGCTCCGGCATCATTGCCGCCCAGGCCGTGATGCAGGCAGCCCCCGACGGCTACACCCTGCTGCTGGCCAACACCAGCATGTTCACCATCAACCCCCACACCTTCAGCAAGCTGCCCTACGACCCGGAAAAAAACTTCAAACCGGTCACCAATTTTTTGGGGGCTGCGATGGTGATGGCTGTACATTCCAGCGTGCCCGCCAACAACGTGGCCGAGTTTGTCGCCTGGACCAAAGCCAACCCCGGCAAGGTGTCGTTTGCCTCGTTCACGGCGGGCAACTCATCGCATTTTGCCGGTGTCATATTGAACCAGCGCGCCGGGCTGGATATGACCCATGTGCCCTTTAATGGCACGCCGCCAGCCGTACAAAACCTGGTGGGCGGGCAAGTGAATGCGGCTTTCCTGCCGCTGCTGGCCGTCAAACCGCATGTGGAGTCGGGCAAGGTCAAACTCATCGCCATCACCAGCCCGCAACGTTCGGCATTGGCCCCCAACCTGGGCACCTTTCGCGAGCAGGGTTACCCGGAGCTGGACATCTACATCTGGTCGTCCATTGCCGCCCCGGCGGGCACGCCAGATGGCGTCATTAGCCGGCTCAACACCGAATTTACAAAAGCCTTGCGCAGTGCCGAAATTCGCGACAAGTGGGCTGCCGTGGCCTTTGAACCCATGCCTTCAACACCCGAAGAAACCGCCCGTTTTGCCCAAGCCGAGTCCAAACGCTGGGCTGAGGCCGTCAAGATTTCTGGCTTTAAAGCGGCTGAGTGAACGACTGAATGAGCCCCTTCCAAACACCTCGCATGCGTTACGCCGGTTTTACCCTCCGGCTGCCCGTAGTGGCAGCGCCAATGTTCCTGATTTCAGGGCCTGACCTGGTGTTGGCGGCCTGTCGCGCCGGCATTGTGGGCGCGTTCCCCACCCCCAACGCACGGCCCATCTCGCAATTGTTTCAATGGATGCAGCAGATCACCGAAGGCCTGGCCCAGGCAAGGGAGGTGTTGGGCAGTGATTTACTCGGGCCCTGGTGCGCCAACCTGGTCACCCATTCTTCCAACACACGGTTGGCCGAAGACCTGGAACTGATTGCCAAATTCAAGCCGCCCATCGTGGTCACCGCTTTGGGCAGCCCCAAACCGGCCATTGAGGTGGTGCACGCCTATGGGGGCGTGGTGTATGCCGATGTGATCAACCTGACCCTGGCACGCAAGGCGGTACAAGCGGGCGCGGACGGCCTGGCCTGCGTAAGCGCGGGCGCGGGTGGCCACACCGGGTTCTTGTCGCCTTTTGCTTTTGTGCGGGCGGTGCGCGAGTTTTTTGATGGCACGGTTATTTTGGGTGGCGGGATCAGCGACGGCTGGGGCATCGCCGGGGCTCTGGCCAGTGGGGCTGACCTGGTCTACATGGGCACCAGCTTCATTGCCACGCAGGAAAGCTTGGCTGCAGAAACCTACAAACAAATGCTGGTGGACTGCTCAGCCGATGACCTGCTGGTCAGCGCAGGCATTACCGGCACGCCCGCCAGTTGGCTCAAACCCTCCCTTCGCGCCAATGGCCTCGACCCGGACCACATGCCCGCCGCCCCGGATCGCCGATATGACAGCAACCAATCCATAGCCGGCAAAAAATGGATGGATGTCTGGGCTTCCGGCCAAGGGTTGGGGCAAATCAAATCGGTTCAGCCCGTGGCCAAGGTGGTCGACCAACTTGCCGCTGAGTACGAAGCCGCGCGCGCGCGGTTGGCATCTTTGTAAAGGAAAAAACCATGACAGAACCCACTTATATTTTGGGCGGCTACCAAACCGATTTTGCCAAGGCGTGGTCTCGCCACGGCCAGGACATTTCGGACATGACCCGCGAAGCCACGCTGGGCGCGCTGGCAGCGTGTTCACTCGATGCCAGCGCAATAGCAAGCATTCACGTCGGCAATGCCTTTGGCGAATTGCAGCGCCAGCAGGCGCATTTGGGGGCAATGGTGGCGCAGGTGGTGCCTGATCTGTGGGGTGTGCCGGCCATGCGGCACGAAGGCGCTTGCGCTTCATCATCCCTGGGTGTGCTCACGGCCATGGCTGAAATTGAAGCCGGGCGTTACGACTGTGTGCTGGTTCTGGGTGTTGAAGAGTTCAAGAATTTGCCCGGCGACGTGGCCTCGCAAAACCAGAACGCGGCGGCCTGGCAGGGCCATGAAGACATCGATTGCACGTTCATGTGGCCGGCAGCGTTTGGCCTGGTGGCGCAAGAATACGAACGCCGCTACGGGCTGGACCGCCAATATCTGAACCGCATCGCCGAGCTCAACTACGGCAACGCCAAACGCAACCCGTTGGCGCAAACCCGCAAATGGCAGTTTGATCCCTTGAGCTTCACCGACGACGATGAAGCCAACCCGGTGATTGAGCCGGGTTCACGGCGCCAGGACTGTGGGCAGATTACCGACGGTGCTTGCGCTGTGGTGCTGGCATCTGGCCGGTTTGCAAGGGCCCATGCGGCGCGACGGGGCTCGTCATTGGATTCACTGCCCCGCATTGCGGGTTGGGGCCATCGCAATGCGGGGCTCAAACTCAAAGACAAACTGGAACGCAGTCGCACTGCCGAATATGTTTTTCCGCACGTGCGCCAAACGATAGAAGATGCCTGGCGGCGTGCCGGCGTGAGTGGCATCGGGGCCATGAGTGGCGTTGAGACCCACGACTGCTTCACGACAACCGAGTACATGGCCATTGACCACCTGGGATTAACCGCACCCGGCCAGAGCTGGCAGGCTGTGGAAGACGGGCGCATCGAGCGGGGTGGCAGTTGCCCCGTCAACATGAGTGGTGGTTTGATCGGCTGTGGCCACCCCGTGGGGGCGACCGGCACACGCATGTTGTTTGATGCCGCCCAGCAAGTGACCGGCCAAGCAGGCGATTGCCAAATTGAAGGCGCCCAGCGGATTCAGACATTGAACATCGGTGGCTCCTGCGCCACGGTGGTGAGTTTCGTAGTAGACCGCGCCACTTGATTCCATTCCCCAATCATCACTGTAGGTCGTTGTGCCTCCTGGCCGTGCTAGAGCACTGTCTTCGTCGGCACGCCTACTCCAGTCATGATTTGGAAATGGAATGACTCCCAACCTGGACCTGACCCGTGATGCGCTTGTATCCAGCACCCTGAGCCAAGGGCTCCAGCTTCTGGGTGACCGCTGGACGGTGGCCCTGATTCTGGATGCCTTTCTGGGTGTGCGGCGTTTTGATGATTTCCAGCAGCGGCTGAATATCCCTCGCCACACGCTGACACAACGCCTCAAGGCACTGACCGATCTCGGGCTGCTGACACAACGCCCTTACCAGGAGCGCCCACAACGCCTGGCTTACCACCTGAGTGACAAAGGTCTGGCGCTTTACAACCACGTACTGATGATGTGGCTGTGGGAGCGCCGCTGGGGTTCGCGCCAATTGGCGCTGCCCAAGCGCCTGGTGCACCGGTCGTGCGGCCATCCGTTTGTGCCCGAACTGGCCTGCACCGCCTGCGGTGAAAAAGCCGGCCTCAATGATTTCACCTTTTCCTTGAAGGTCAACCCTGCGCTTTTGTCTGCATCGGCTCCAAGGCAACGCGCCGTTCGCCTGACCCCGCAGGAAAGCAGCCAGATGGGCCTGGGCCTGCGGGTAGACCGGTGGGCCCTGCTGATCGTTTCGGCCCTCTTTTTGGGTTGCCACCATTTCGACCAGCTCAGCCATGTGCTGGGGATCGGCAGCAGTGTTTTGACACGGCGCCTGGGCAGCATGGTGGATTCAGGTTTGCTGCTGTGTCAAGCCGATTTAACCGACACGCGACGCAAGGTCTACCGGCTCACGCCCGCCAGCCGCGACCTTTTTGGCTACATCCTGTGTTTTTCAAGCTGGGCCAGCCGCTATCATTTTGGCCAGGTCAGCTCCATTTCGCCAACCCACAAGGGGTGTGGACATGCGTTTGTGCCGCAGGTGGTTTGCAACGTATGCCGAGCGCCGTTGCAGCCGCGGGATGTCACCTTCAACTGATCAGTCCAGCACCACCGGCACACGGGGTGCCAGGGCACACATCAGCTCATAGCCCACGGTGCCGCCCGCCAGTGCCACCTCGTCAATGGGCAAAACCGCACCGCAAGAGGCAATCCCCCACAGGGTGACCTCGCTGCCAAAACCGGCATCGGGCAGGTGGGTCAGGTCAACCGTGATCATGTCCATGCTCACCCGCCCCACCAGACGGGTTCTGACCCCGTTGACCAAAACCGGCGTCCCCGTGCTGCAATGGCGCGGGTAACCATCGGCATAACCACAGGCCACAACACCGATCCGCAGGGGTGTGTCGGCAACGAACGATGAGCCATACCCTACCGTGTCACCCGGCGCAAGATGCTGAACCGCCAACAGGCGGCTCGAAACGGTCATGGCCGGTTGCAAATTCCAGTGGTCAATACCGTTGAGCGGGAAATCCGGTGCGCTGCCAAACACCGCAATCCCCGGCCGCACCCAATCCGAGCTGATCCGGCCATGCCGCAATACCGCCGCACTGTTGCTCAAACTACGCTCGCCCGGCAAATCCTGCGCCGCCCGATCAAAGGCCTGCATTTGGGCCGATACGCCTTTGCCACCATCGGCATCGCTGAAGTGGGTCATCAGCGATATTTCATCCACCTGCGGCAGTGCGTCCAGACGCGTCCACGCTGCCCGGTAAGCAGCGGCAGAAAATCCCAAGCGGTTCATGCCGGAATTCATTTTCAGGAAGATACGATGCGGCACATTGGTTTTGTGCGCAGCGAGCCAGTCAATCTGCTGGTCACAATGAACGGTGTGCCACAAACCCAGGCGCGAACACAGCTCCAGGTCCCGCGCTTCAAATGCACCTTCCAGCAGCAAAACCGGGCCGCGCCAACCCAGATCACGCACACGCTGGGCTTCATTCAGGTCCAGCAGGGCAAAGCCATCCGCCGCGCGCAAGGCATCGAATACCCGTTCAATCCCGTGCCCGTAGGCATTGGCCTTCACCACCGCCCACACCTTGGCATCCGGCACGCGCGAACGAATCTGCGCCAGGTTATGCCGCAATGCGGCCGGGTGAATGCTTGCTTGAATCGGGCGGGGCATGGTCGGGTGCCAACAGTCTGAAAAACCCAAAGGGTATCACCGTAGGGCATGTCGTCAAAAACCAGCCGGTTGCGTGCTATAACCTACACGCTTTACATCTCAGATACACATCGTTGGGCACAGGAAAACTGATGCAACTATTCGTCAAATGAAACGCGGCTTTTTCACCATCATGTCAGCGCAGTTTTTCAGCTCGCTGGCTGATAACGCACTGTTTGTAGCCGCCATTCAATTATTGAGAAGCGAAGGTGCGCCAGTTTGGCAACAAGCTGCTTTGGTGCCCATGTTTGCCCTCTTTTACGTGATCCTGGCACCTTTTGTGGGTGCATTTGCTGACTCCATGCCAAAAGGCAAGGTCATGCTGATCAGCAACTTCATCAAGATTGCGGGTTGTTTGATGATGCTGTTTGGCACCCATCCATTGATGGCGTATGCCGTTGTGGGTTTGGGTGCAGCAGCTTATTCACCGGCCAAATACGGCATCTTGACAGAATTGCTGCCCGCTTCGCAACTGGTCAAGGCCAATGGCTGGATCGAGGGTTTGACCATCGCTTCCATCATCATGGGTGTTCTGGTCGGCGGGCAGCTGGTCGGGCCGCGGGTCGCCAGCGCCCTGTTGTCCATTGACGTGCCCTGGTTGGACACGGGCATTGACACCGCCCCCGAAGCAGCGATCAGCGTGTTGATCGCGGTCTACCTCATCGCAGCGGCTTTCAATACCCACATCCCTGATACGGGGGTCGAAATGCGCCCCATGCCCAAAAGCCTGATCAGCCTGCTGCCCGATTTCTGGACCTGCAACCTGCGCCTGTGGCGCGACAAGCTGGGGCAAATTTCACTGGCCTCGACCACACTTATCTGGGGTGCGGCCGGCAACCTCAAAACCATCGTGCTGACCTGGGCTGCGGTTGCCTTGGGTTACACCGTGACGCAAGCTTCGGCGTTGCAGGGCGTGGTGGCGATTGGCCTGGCGGGCGGAGCGGTGGTGGCCTCCCTGCGCATGAAACTCGAAGACGGCCCCAAAGTCATTCCGATGGGCATTGCCATGGGGGTAGTCATCATTGCGCTGATTTTTGTCGACAACGTCTGGGTGGCCACGCCATTTTTTATTTTGCTGGGCGCGCTGGGTGGTTTTATGGTGGTACCCATGAACGCACTGCTTCAACACCGCGGTCACAACCTGATGGGTGCGGGGCGCTCCATCGCGGTGCAAAACTTCAATGAGAACCTGTCGATTTTGTTGCTGGGTACCCTGTACAGCTTTTCCACCGGTATCGGGCTCTCGGCCTATGGCGCCATTGCTGCTTTTGGCATGGTGGTGGCCGGTGTGATGTACGCGATTTACCGCTGGCACCAAAACAACTGCATCCACCACAAGGCAGAAGTCGACCATTTGTTGAGCATTGCCAGAAACGACAACCTGCACGGTTGACTGCCTTGAACAAAGGCCTGTTCCCGGCTTTGGCGCTGACCTTCAACGCCTTTGTTTTTGGTGTCTCATGGTGGCCTTTGCGCGCCTTGCAGGCACAAGGTTTGCACCCGCTGTGGGCCACGTCATTCATTTTTGTCCTCTCGGTGCTGTGCATCGTGGCCATCCGCCCCGGAGGATGGAAATCCTTTCGTCACCAGCCTTTGTTGTGGCTGCTTTTTCTGTCGTCGGGTCTGACCAACGTGGGTTTCAATTGGGCCGTAACCGTGGGCGACGTGGTTCGTGTGGTTTTGCTGTTTTACCTTATGCCCGCATGGGCGGTGTTGTTGGCGTGGCCTTTGTTGGGCGAAAAACCGACGGCGGGCTCGCTGGCGAGACTGGCTTTGGCTTTGGGCGGCGTCGTCATCGTATTAAAAACTGCTGAATCGCCCTGGCCCGTTCCGAGCGGCTTGGCCGATTGGCTCGCGCTGATGGGCGGCTTCACATTTGCGTGTACCAATGTACTGCTGCGAAAGTTGGCCGATACCCCGGAGGAATCACGCATGATGGCCATGTTTGGCGGTGGTGCGGTTATGGCGAGTCTGGTTGCACTGGCCGGGTCTTTGGCAGGAACGCTCGCTTGGCCACCCGCGCTGGCAATGAGTTGGGTGCCCATTGCACTGGGCATCGGGTTTGCGTTTTTAGCCAGCAACCTGGCTTTGCAATATGGCGCGGCCCGATTGGCGGCCACCACCACCTCACTCATCATGCTCACGGAGGTGATCTACGCCAGCGTGTCGGCCAGTTTGCTGGACGCGGGCGAGATCAGTTTTCGCACTATCGTGGGTGGGGGCTTGATCTTGATGGCATCATTGCTGTCTATCGTGAAGCTGCCCCGGCCGTTTCGCTAATTCTTTCGTTCTTTGCGCCACAGGCACCTTTTTTTTTGACAGGAGCACCATGTCCACCGTTTACGATTTTTCGGCCAACAACATTCAGGGCAAAACAGTCAAACTCGACAAGTTCAAGGGCAAGGTGATGTTGGTCGTCAACACCGCCAGTGCCTGCGGATTTACGCCCCAGTTTGGCGGGCTGGAGGAATTGCATCAAAATTTTGGTGCAAAAGGGCTGGTGGTGCTGGGGTTTCCGTGCAACCAGTTTGGCGCGCAAGACAGCGGCAGCAACGGTGAAATTGCCGAATTTTGCCAACTGAATTACGGTGTCAGTTTTCCGATGATGGAAAAAGTTGACGTGAATGGCGGCGGCGCGCACCCTTTGTTCCAGTGGCTCACCGCCGAAGCGCCCGGGCTTTTGGGCAGCAAGGCCATTAAATGGAACTTCACCAAGTTCCTGATTGGCAAAGACGGTGGTGTCTTGAAGCGTTATGCCCCGACCGACACACCAGCCGGCATGGCGCCGGATATTGAAGCGGCCCTGGCGGCCTGAACTCCGGTTGGCCCGCCCGCTCAGGCCCAGGCCGCTTCCAGAATCTCCAGCACAACGGCAGCATTCGCAATTTTTCGCGGATTGCTGTGTACCCACGGGTTGGCCATGGCCTTTTCTGCAATGATGGGCAAGCGGGCCCGTTCCATCCCCAGTTGGTTCAACCGGGTGGGCAAACCCAGACTGGCAATGAGCGCTTCGACTTGATCGGCCGCGGGCTGGTTCGGGTTGCCCATCGCGCCGGCTACCTCGCGCATTTGTTTGGCACACACGGCGGCGTTAAAACGCATCACGGTGGGCAACAAGACGCAAGAGGTGATGCCATGCGGCACTTGCGCATCGGCCCCCAGCGCATGGCCCATGCCATGGCTGGCACCATACTCGGCACGGCGGATACTGGTAGCCGCGAGCCAGGCACCCATTTGGCCGTCCAGCCGGGCCTCCAGGTTTGAGCGATCGGCGGCATAGGTCTTCAATGAACCCGACAACAAGGCCAGGGCGCGCACGCTGGTGGCATCAATCAAGGGCTGGGCATTCACTGAGCACAAGGCTTCAACGGCGTGATCTACGGCGCGAATACCTGTCGAGAGCCACAACCGATCCGGTGTGTGCACCGTAATCTGCGGATCCAGAATGACCGATGCTGCACCAATGTAATCGCCCGTAAAACCATGTTTGGTGCCAAACCGGGTATCGGTACAGCCACCCATGTCGCTGAATTCAGCACCCGAAAGGGTGGTGGGCACAGCAATCTGGCGGCAAGGGGGCATGCGCGGCGCAGGCACGAAACGGCTGCCGTCAGCGTTCATGCGCATGTGCCAGTCATTCAGGTCATCGAGCTGGGTCAGGTTTTCGGCCAGCGCCACCAGGGCCACTTTGACGGTATCAATCACCGTGCCGCCACCGATGCTGACGATCAAATCGGCCCGGCTGCTGCGCAATTGGGCCGCCAAGGCCAGCACGGTGTCACGCGGGGTGTGTTCGACACACTCGTCAAACAACCCCACCACCTGGTTCTGAATGCGTGCCAGCGCACGGGTAACGGCATCTGTTTTGCGGTTCAGCGAGCGCCCGGTGACAACAAAAATGCGTTGTGCCTGGCGCTGCTGCGCTTCGGCCAACAGGGCCTCATCAGCCGGGACACCAAACCGGACACAGTCTTGTTTCAGAAATTTGAAAATGCCAGCGTTCATGGGATGCCTTGAGCAGAGTTGAAAAGGGGATCGGCGGCGTGCCTGGCCTCTACTTTACGCAATAAAACCGCCAGTGTTTTGTCGGGCTCGTCGCGAAACCGGTCGTCCAGCACGAGCAGGCGAGCGATGCGGTCGACCCGAAAGCTGCGGAAATCGCGGCGCATTTCGCACCAGGCGGCCAGTGTCCATACATTGCCCCAGAAAAAACAGCCCAGTGGCCTTACAGTGCGCTGACTCACGGCATTGGCACCGTCCTGGTAGTCGAGCTGCAGCTTGTGGCGGCTCTGAACCGCTTCACGCGCGGTTTGCAGGGTTCGCAAAGTCCGTGCAGACTGCGGGCCCATGGCTGCGATCGGCGCATACAAGGCCAAGGCTTCGGCCCCGGCACGCAGGGCAGCTGGCAAGATCGACAGGATTTTGCCCATCGCGGTTTCTGTTTCGCGCGCCAGGGCGGGGTCCAGCCAGGCCTGCGCCAACCGGACCGCCGCCACCAGGGCCTTGGCTTCGTCTTGCGTAAACATCAAGGGGGGCAGGTCAAAACCCGGCCCCAGCCGGTACCCCACGCCGGCCTCGCCGTCAATCGGCACCCCTTGATGCTGCAAGTCGGCCACGTCACGGTAAATGGTGCGCTCGGAGACTTCCAGCCGGTCGGCCAGATGCGCCGCCGTGGTCAGCCGACGGCCCCGGATGAGCTGGACAATGTGGAACAAACGGTCGGCGCGGCGCATAAGATTTAACTATAACAACACTTTGCGCCATTTGTTCACAAATTGATTGCATAGTATGCTACTCAATTAATAGCAATACAAACGCCAACGGCGACAGGCAATGCTGGGCTTGGGCCCGCAGGGCCATCAAACCAAGGCGTGCAGCCCCACACGGTTGCCATCCGGGTCGCGCACATGGGCAAAGCAACCCATGCCGTCGGGCAGCACCTGTTTGGGCACCATCACTTCCCCGCCAGCCGACTTGACGCGGGCCAGCGCAGCATCCAGCGAAGGTGACGCATCCAGATAAACCAGGGTTCCGCCCGCCCCGCAGGGCGGTGCACTGGGGCCGCACAGGAGTGCACCGCCGACCCCTTCGCCCGCGTAAGCAAAGACCGAACCCTCGGACGGACCCATGGGTTCACGGCGCTGCATGTTGCGGCCCAGCACCGCCTCATAAAAAGCGTCGGAGCGGTCCAGGTTGGTGGAGCCGATTTCAAACCAGGTCAAGGCGTTTTGAAGAGAAGTCATGGTGTGTTTCCTTAAAGAGTTGCAGAGGAATGAATGGTGCGCCACGGCTCCTGACAACGGGGTGTCAGCAGGCTCACGCCCAGCCTGAATTTCCAACTGACTGAGGTTCGGTTAATATCTGACCTGGAGTCAGTTAATCAGGCATTTCGTCTGCCCTTCCAAACTTTGGAGTGTTTATGGACATCAACCTCAACGGCAAACCCGTCACGCTGGATGCCGACCCGAATATGCCCTTGTTATGGGCCCTGCGCGACAGCCTGAACCTGACTGGCACCAAGTTCGGTTGCGGCATTGCGGCCTGCGGTGCCTGCACCGTTCACATTGACGGGCAGGCGGTGCGCTCTTGCGTGACACCCGTGTCTGCCACTGTTGGCAAACCAGTTCGCACCATCGAATCGCTCGGCTCGGCCGACCAACCGCACCCCTTGCAAGCCGCCTGGATCGCCGAACAAGTGCCCCAGTGCGGTTATTGCCAAAGCGGCATGCTGATGGCAGCCGCCGCGCTGCTGGAAAAGAACCCCAAACCGACCGATGCCGACATCGACGCCGCCATCACCAACATCTGCCGCTGTGGTACCTACCAGCGCGTGCGCAAGGCGATTCACCGGGCGGCTGGCACTTCCGTTGCCGCCGCCTCCACAGATCAAGGAGTCACCGTATGAAGCGCCGCACCTGGATACTGGGCGGCCTGGCCGCCACCGGCGCATTGATCGTCGGCTGGGGTGTGATGCCGATGCGCTCACGCCTGGGCAAGGCCGAACACATGTTGCCCACTGAAGGCGACGTGGCCTTGAATGGCTGGATCAAGATCGCCAAAGACGGCACGGTGATTCTGGCCATGCCCCGCGCTGAAATGGGGCAGGGTGTTTACACCGCTTTGCCGATGTTGGTGGCCGAAGAGCTGGATGTGCCACTGGCCAAAGTGCGGCTGGAGCAGGCGGGTTCCGATTCAATCTACGGCAACGTCATGATGTTGACCGGCTCCCTGCCTTTTCACCCCCTCGAATCAGAGGGCGAAAACCGCGCCACCAAAGTCAAGGTGGGGCATTGGGTGGTGGGCAAGGTAGCCCGCGAGCTGGGCATCAACGCGACGGGTGGCAGCAGCAGTGTGGCCGATGCCTGGGACCACCTGCGGCTGGCAGCAGCCATGGCCCGCGCCAGCTTGCTGGGCAGCGCAGCGGCGCAGTGGAAGGTACCAGTCGGTGAACTGCTGGTCAAAGATGGCGTGGTAAGCCATGCATCGGGCAAGTCGGCAGGTTATGGCGAACTGGCGAAATCAGCTGTAACGGCTGATTCAGGCAACGTCACCGTCAAAGACCGCAAAGACTGGAAGCTGATCGGCCAATCGGCCGTGCGCAGCGACATTCCGGCCAAAACGAATGGCAGCGCACAATTCGGGCTAGACGTACGCCCGGCGGGTTTGATCTATGCCTCGGTGCGTTTGTCGCCCATGTTGGGTGGCGCGCCTGGAGCCATCGACACCAAAGCCGCGCTGGCAATTCCAGGCGTCGAGCGACTGGTGCAGCTGGATGCCTTCGGCGGCTCTTGTGCGGGTTTTGCTGTGGTGGGCAAAACCACTTGGCACGCCCGGCAAGGCGCCCAGGCGATAGAGGTGACCTGGCAACCACGCCTGCAAGGGGCGCTCAGCTCGGAACGCATTGAAAACGCCTTGCACGATGCCGTCAAAAACGACAGCGGTTTTACTTTTCATGAAAAGGGCTCTGTCGCCGAAGCCCACCGCAAGGCCAGCCGGGTACTGGAAGCCGTTTACACAGCCCCCTATCTGGCCCACGCCACGCTGGAGCCGATGAACTGCACGGCGCAAGTCAAAGATGGCCTGGTGACCATTTGGGCACCGACCCAGGTGCCGCAGATGGCACGCGACATGGCCGCCAAGGTGGCCGGTGTCAACATCGACAAAGTCACATTGCACCAAACCCTTCTGGGCGGCGGTTTTGGCCGCCGGCTGGAAGTCGATTCCGTTGGCCAGGCGGTGCGGGTGGCGATGGATTGTGGCGGCCGGCCGGTACAGCTTGTCTGGTCACGCGAAGAAGATACCACCCACGACTTTTACCGGCCCATGCACGTGGCCCGCCTGCGGGCTGCGGTGGACGTGCCCGGCCTTCACAGCTCGCTGGAGATCAAATCCGCCGGTGATGCCATCAGCCCGCGCTGGATGGCGCGCGCTGCACCGGCGCTGTCGGGCCCGATTGACCCACCAGACAAAACCGCCTCCGAAGGCCTGTTTGATTTGCCCTACGGGTTTGCGCATCAGCACATGTCGCACGTGTTCACCCGCTCGCACGTGCCGGTGGGGTTTTGGCGCTCGGTCGGCCATTCTCACAACGCCTTCTTCTCGGAAGGCTTCATGGACGAACTGGCCTTTGAAACCAAACAAGACCCACTGGCGCTGCGCCAGGCCTTGCTCAAAGAGGCACCGCGTTATTTGGCTGTGCTGAACCTGGCCGCCGAAAAAGCCCAATGGGGCCGCAAACCCGCCGCGGGCCGTGAAGGCCGCGCCCAAGGCATCGCGCTGCATGAGTCATTCGGCTCCATCGTGGCCCAGGTGGCCGAAGTGTCGATGGTGAACGGCAAACCCCGCGTACACCGGGTGGTGTGCGCCATCGATTGCGGCACGGTCATCAACCCCAACATCGTTGCCCAACAGATGGAGGGCTCGGTGATCTTCGCCCTGACGGCCGCGCTGTACGGCAAGATCGACATCGTGGATGGCGTGGTGCAGCAAACCAACTTCAACAACTACCCGATGGTGAAGCTGGCCGATGCCCCGGTGGTAGAAACCCATATCGTGCCCAGCATGCGCCACCCTGGCGGCGTGGGTGAACCCGGCGTGCCACCGCTGGCACCAGCCGTAGCCAGTGCGGTGTTTGCGCTGACAGGCAAACGCCACCGCTCTTTGCCGCTGGCCGCTTGATGGCGGTCACCCGCGCCGGTGCGCCAGCCACTGTGCAGCGCCCCGTGCGGGCGCGCAGCGCCCAGGCCAAAGACCAGCGCCGCGCCGCGCTGGTGGCGGCGGCGGGCCGCTTGTTTGCCGACGCCGATTTTGAGGCCATCACGATTGCCCGGGTGGCTGAAATCGCCGGCATGGCCAAGGGCACGGCCTACTTGTACTTTGCCACCAAGGAGACGCTGTTTCTGGAACTGGTGCGGGCCGAGCTTAGCGCCTGGCTGGCCGATTTTGTCAAAGCCGTAACGCAGCTTCGCCCGGCTACCGCACCAGCGACATTGCCCAAACTGGTGGCCAGGAGTTTCGCCGCCCGGCCCCAATTGCGCCGCCTGGTGGTGTTGCAACACACGCTGCTGGAGCCCAAACTGGGCGACGAGCCGGCCCTGCAATTCAAGTTGCACATGCGCGATTTGATGGACCAGGCCGTGACGGCCATCACACCCAAGATTCCGGGTTGGCGGCAACAGGATGCCCAGGTGTTCCTGATGCAGGGTTTTGCCATGGTGATCAGCATCACCCTGTTGTCAGAACCCGCGCCAGTGATCGCCCGTGTGGTCGCATCTGATGCACGGCTCAAACCGTTTCAAATCGCGTTTGAGCCTTTTTTGGCGCAGGCGTTGGCAATGCTGATTCACGGTTCTTTGCCTAAAAACCCTAAATAACTATTTTACCTATAAAACATAAAAATTTATAGAAAATTGTTGCTGTATATACTGCACAATCAGCTATTTAATTTATATCGTTTTTGCATATTATTAATGAATAATTGCGTCATCAACCCATTCAACCCAATGTTTGACCGGTGTTGATGTGCCACTTTGCAGGTGCGTGATGCAGCCAATGTTGGCGCTCAAGATCACCTCGGCTTGGGTGTCCTTCAAGTGGCCCAGCTTGCGGTCACGCAGTTGGTAGGCGATATCGGGCTGCAACACCGAATAGGTGCCGGCCGAGCCGCAACACAGGTGGCTCTCGTTCAGTATCGGCTTCACGGCAAACCCGAGTTGGGCCAAATGCACTTCCACGCCGCCTTTGAGCTGCTGGCCATGTTGCAAGGTGCATGGCGGATGAAACGCCACTGGCGCTGAACCGGGCTTGAGCTTGCCTTGCAAGGCCTCAGTCAACTCGGGCAGCCATTCGCTCAAATCGCGCGTCAGGGCGCTGATGCGGCCGGCCTTGTCGGCGTACTGCGGGTCGTCGCGCAACACGTGGCCGTAGTCTTTCACCATCACGCCACAGCCCGAGGCGTTCATCAAGATCGCTTCCACTTGTGGCGCGCCGCCCTGGCCTTCCACATAAGGCCACCAGGCATCGATGTTGGTGCGCATCTGGCGCATGCCGCCTTCATGGTCGTTGAGGTGAAATTTGACGGCGCCGCAACAGGTGGCACTGTTGGCCACCACGCTTTGGATGCCCGCAGCATCCAGCACCCGGGCCGTGGCGGCGTCAATGTTGGCCAGCATGGCCGGTTGCACGCAGCCCTTGAGCAGCAGCACTTTACGCGCATGCGTGCGGGTGGGCCAGATGCCCGCATCTTGCCGGGCCGGCACTTTGTTTTTGAGCGAGGGCGGCATCAGGCCCCGCACCATTTGCCCAACTTTCATGGCGGGCGCAAACAGGGGCGAGTTCATGCCCTCTTTCAGGGCCCAGCGCAGCGCCGCTTCACCGGCCGGGCGGGGCACTTTGGCATCCACCAGCCTGCGGCCAATATCGACCAGGTGGCCGTAATCGACGCCACTGGGGCAGGTGCTTTCGCAATTGCGGCAGGTCAGGCAACGGTCCAGGTGCAACTGGGTTTTGCGGGTCGGGGTTTCGCCTTCGAGCACCTGCTTCATCAGGTAGATGCGGCCCCGGGGTCCATCCAGCTCGTCACCCAACAGCTGATACGTGGGGCAGGTGGCCGTGCAAAAACCGCAATGCACACATTTGCGCAAAATGGCCTCGGCGGCCAGGCCGTCGGGCGTGTTTTGGTACTCAGGCGCGAGATTGGTTTGCATGGATCATTCCTTTTCTAAATCATTCGTGCAGGTCGTTATGCCTCCTAGCCGTGCCAAAGCACTGTCTTCGTCGGCACGCCTACTTCACAAATGATTTAGAAAGGGAATCAAAGGCCGGGCAACAGCCGACCCCGGTTAAAAATACCCGCTGGATCGAATTCGTTTTTCAGCCGCTGGTGAATCTGCCGTGTGGCTGGCGGCAAAGGCCGGGCCGCATGTTGGCGTAAGGGTGTGGCGCCGGCCTGGTTTGGCGCCATGGCGGCGGCGGCTCTGAACTCAACGGCAGAACCACCGGCTTGCGCAGCAGCGTCCATCACCCGCTGGGGCAGGCTGCCATCACCGGGTGCCACCCACACCCAGCGCTGCCCGCCGAGCCAGTCGATCAGGGTGTCGCCCAGATCCAGCGGCGCTGAGGTGCCCGGCACGCTGATGCGCCACAGGGCATCACCCCGCGCGAACCCGGCCCTGAACCAGGGCAATTGCAAATCGCGCGCGGCGCGCCAGTCGGCCCGGGTTTCGGGCGAATCAACCCGCACGCCGCCATGTTGCGTCACCAGCCGTGTGCAAGCCGCCTCCACCGCAGCCACGGCACCGCGCAGGCGCAGGTATAGCGTGGGCTGGCCCGCATCGACCACCCACGAACTGGCATTCAATGGCAGAGGCTGGCCGGCCCAGGTGTTGAGTTGCCGGATGGCAGTGGCCTCGTCCATCACAAACCGCAGCGTGGCCTCTGCGGGGGCGACGGGCAGCACCTTCAGCGACACCTCGGTGACGAGCCCCAACGTGCCCATGGCACCGACCATCAGGCGCGATACGTCATACCCCGCGACGTTTTTCATCACCGTGCCGCCAAACCGCAGCACTTCAGCGCGGCCATTGATGAGTTCCAGCCCCAGCACGTAATCGCGCACGCCGCCCACCGTCGCCCGGGCCGGGCCGCTCAAACCACTGGCCACCATGCCGCCCACGGTGGCTGCACCTCCACGCTCAAAAAGATCGAACGGGCCGCCAAAATGCGGTGGCTCAAATGGCAGGCACTGGCCTTGTTCGGCCAAGGCGGCTTCAAGCGCAGCCAGCGGTGTACCCGCTTTCACGGTCACCACCAGTTCGCTGGGTTCGTAGGCCACGATGCCGGTCAAGGCGGTGGTCTCCAACACCTCGCCCTGCAAGGCGTTGCCGTAAAAATCCTTGCTGCCGCCGCCGCGAATGCGCAGCGGGGCTTTGCCTGCTACCGCCGCCCGAATGCGATCCACCAACGGGTTCAGGTGTCTGGGAATCGGGGGCACAGGCGCAAGCGCAGTAACCGGTGAAAACGGCGGCGAAAAGGGCGGCGACACAGAGGCATTCATGGGTTCATTTTGACCGCAATCAGTCGGCAAAGAAATTGACGGGCAGGCCTGGCACCTCAACCCGCATGGACAACACCCGCCCCGACAGCGGCAAGGCTGCCAGCTCGTGCGCTGAACGGCCTTTGCGAGCTGTGGTGAGGTACAAGGTTTGCAGGTCGTCCCCGCCAAAACACGGCATGGTGGGGCAAAGGGCCGGGACGGCAATCGTCGCCAACACTTGACCTGCAGGCGACAACTTTTTGATGCAGCCGCCTTCATACATCGCAACCCAATAATTGCCCTCCACATCCACTGCCGCACCATCGGGTCGCCCCTGGTAAGTTTGAAACCCAGGCGCGCCGTAGGCCCAGCCCGGCGGCTTCGGGTCAAACTCGTGGAACACGCGCCCGTTGGTCAGGGTATTGAAGTGGCCGTCCCAATTCCAGGCTCGCACCACGTGGGCAGCCGTGTCGGCCCAATACAGCGTGGCCGCGTCGGGCGACCAGGCCAGGCCGTTGCCGCCAGTTATGCCGGTTATGCCACTCACGGCAGTTTCGCCTCTTGCGAGCGGCCCAATGCCTGGCAGGTTCGCAGCCGCCACAGTCAGCACTGGCGGGGCCAGGCCCCGCGCGTCCAGCGTGTACAAGTGGGCACGGGGCAGCCGGTCTTCACAGTAGGTGCTGCTCCAAAAACGCCCCTGCGGATCGGCCTTGCCGTCATTAAACCGCTGGGTTGATGTGTCGTACGGGGCGGCTGCCAGGCGCTCCAGTTCGCCTCGCCATTCACGCGCCCGGTACATGCCGCTGCGCATCGCCACCACCAAACTCCCGCCTTGGGCTGGCGCGATGCAAGCGGGTTCACCCAGCGTTGGCGGCGTGGCCCAGGTTTCTGTGCCCCCCGTCGAAACCTGGATGCGCCAAATCAAGCCGCCCGGGATGTCGACGCCATACAAACACTGCTCTTGCGGATGCCAAAACGGTGACTCACCCAGCGCAAACTGCGCTTCACCCACGGCCTGCCACGTCATGGCGCGGCTTGCACGTTGATCGTCATCTCCGCCGACATCGACTCACCCGGTTGCAGCACCCGCACACCCAAGGCTTCGGCGCTGGCAACACCACGGGCCACCAGCCCCAAGGCGTTGTTGACGTGGCTCACCGGTTCGATCGCGATATGGCCCAGCTCTGCGCGGGTGCAGACCACCAGGCTGGTCAACGCGCTGCTGACCCGGGTATGAAACAGCTCGTCGTGCAGATGCAGTTCACCGCCCCAGCCGTCGAAGCAGTGGTCCACGTCCAGCAGGGCGGCTTCCACGTCCATGCCCTGCGTGGGTGTGCGCTTCGTCGGCAGTTTGGCCGCGTCCATCTCCCACCGGCCCGCTGCCTTGAAACTGATGCGGCATTGCGGGCGTTTGACAAACCAGGGGTGCCAGCCCAGGCCCACGGGCGTCGCGGTCTTGGACTGGTTGGTGATGCTCAGGGTCAACTCCAGCTCGTTGCCTGTGAGCCGGAAGGCCTGCGACGTGTCAAACGCAAAAGGCCAATGCGCGTCGGGCTTGTGTTCGTAGGAGAGCATGGCAAAACTGTCGCTCGCATCCAGCACTTCCCAGGGCCGCTGCCAGCCCACACCATGAATCGCATGCGGTTCGTCGCCAAAGTTTTTGACCAGCGGATGGCTGGTGCCGTTCCAGATCAGGGCGGCGTGGCCAATGCGGTTGGAAAACGGCACCAGCGGATAGCTGCCTGATTCACGCGCCGTCTTGATCTGGCCCGGTTGGCTGGCCCGCAAAATCGCCTGGTCATCCATCCACAAACCGGCAATGCAGGCCCCCAGATCGGGTTCGATGTCGCAGCGAAAATTACCGGCTGAGAGGGTGATGCGTGCGGTCATTTGTGGCGTGTTCTCCTGTTTCGTGATTGTGCCTTGGGTTGGTGTGGGACGCACTTGGTGCTTGGGTCATCGCGCCCTGGTTGGGGCATCGCCCTGCTTGGGGCATCGTGCCCTCTATTCCGGCCATGGCGACAAGGCAAGGGGCGTGCGGTTTTCGGTAGGAATCACGCGCGGCATCGAAAATCGGGCCCGCCCGGTGTGGGCCCGATTTTTGAGGTGCACCACAACCTGCTACCGCGCGCCTTCCCACCGAAAGCCCGGTCCCCTAGCCTTATCACCATGGCCTATCGTGTTGACGTTCAGCCGAAAGGATAATCTGACACAACTCAAACACACTCTCGGACTTTCAATGTTACAAATTCTGACCCCGCTAATGCGAGCGATGGCGTTCCTACAAATGATCGAGGAGTTTCTTCGGGTCTATATAGGAACCGCAGAGCAATTAATCGAAGCTGCCGTTCCTTATGGCGTTCGATTCCGCGTGGACAGAAAATCGATTGAAAATGCCCCGCTCGGAAAACTCATCCGCATGTTTGCGAAGGTAAATCGAAATGAGGCACGAATAGCCTGCCTACACAAGCTACCGGCTCATAGAAACTACATTGCGCATGTCGCATTCATGAGAGCCGCTCAGACAACGACAAATAAAGAAATTGACATTGATTACGCAAAGAAACATGCTGACCAAGTCGGCGATGAAGCGGAGCTTCTTCTCGGGTTACTGGGGCAGGAGTTGAAGTCACTAATGGCGAACTTTCCGAATTCCAAAATGGCCAACTTTGCACTTGGTACAGATGACACTGCCGAATTGGTTGCTCGTGTAAGCTGAGCGTGGTGATTGGGAAATGCGACCGGGCTTTGGGGTAGAGGGCGTCGCGGGAGCAGTTGTTATGCACCTCAAAAAATTCCGCGACCACCGTGTCGCACGAATTTTTCGCGAACGTGAGTGTTTCTACCCCAAAACCGCACGCGCATTGCCCAGTCGCCGTGCGGACATCGCGTAGGCGCCGCCCACAAAAAAACCCACCAAGGCCAAGGCCCACAGTGGGTTTTGCAGACTGCCAGTTCAGCACAACACCCAAGGGCATCGCACCGAACTGAGCACCGGGATTACCGTCCGTAAGCGGTCTCGCCGTGGGACGTGATGTCCAGGCCTTCGCGCTCTTCTTCTTCTGGTACCCGCAGGCCCAACGTCACGTCGGCGATCTTGAAGGCGACGAACGCAACCACTCCTGACCAGACGATGGTCACCAGAACTGCTTTGAGCTGAATCCAGAGTTGCGAAACGATGGAGTAGTCGGCGGCGGTGACCATGCTGGCGGTCACCCAATCGGCCACGTAGCCAGGGCCACCCAGGGCTGGGCTGTTGAACACGCCGGTCAGCAAGGCTCCGACGATACCGCCCACGCCGTGCACACCGAACACGTCCAGCGAATCGTCTGCGCCGAGCATTTTCTTCAGGCTGTTCACACCCCACAGGCAAGCAAAGCCGGCCACGACACCGATCACCAAGGCACCGCCGATACCGACGTTACCTGCGGCTGGCGTGATGGCAACCAGGCCAGCCACCGCGCCGGATGCAGCGCCCAACATCGAGGCTTTGCCGGTTTTCATGGCTTCACCCACACACCAGGCCAGCACGGCTGCGGCGGTCGCCACCAGCGTATTGGCAAATGCCAGGGCGGCGAACCCATTGGCTTCCAGGGCGGAACCGGCGTTGAATCCGAACCAACCCACCCACAGCAGCGAGGCACCGACCATCGTCAACGTGAGGCTGTGCGGGGCCATGGCTTCTTTGCCGTAACCGACACGTTTGCCGATCATGAAGGCACCGACCAAACCAGCTACAGCGGCATTGATGTGCACGACGGTACCACCGGCGAAATCAAGCGCGCCCCACTGCCAGATCATGCCGGCCTTGCTGGTCATTTCATCGGCAACCGCTTTGGAGGCGTAGGCATCAGGTCCCATCCAGAACCACACCATGTGGGCGATTGGCAAGTAGCTGAAGGTGAACCAGAGGGTCATGAACAGCAACACGGCGCTGAACTTGATGCGTTCGGCGAAGGCACCGACGATCAGGCAGCAGGTGATGCCGGCAAACGTGGCCTGGAACGCTGCGAAGACGATTTCAGGGATGACCACGCCTTTGCTGAAGGTTGCCGCGTTGGCAAAGGTGCCAGCGGCGTTGTCCCAGATGCCCTTCATGAAGAGCCTGTCGAACCCGCCAAAGAACTTGCCGCCCTCGGTGAAGGCAATGCTGTAGCCGTACAGGAACCACAACACGATGATGAGCGAGAAGGTGACCATCACCTGCATCAGCACGCTGAGCATGTTTTTGCTGCGCACCAGGCCACCGTAGAAGAGGGCCAGGCCCGGCACCGTCATCAGGATGACGAGCAAGGTGGAGACCATCATCCAGGCGGTGTCGCCCTTGTTGGGCACGGGAGCCGGTGCGGCGCTGGCCGCGGCAGCCGGTGCAGTGGCAACTGCTGCTGCCGGGGCGGCTGCAGACGATGCCGCAGCCGCAGGTGCGGCGGCTTCAGAAGCTGCCGCTGCAGGCGCGGCCGTTTGGGCGGTGACGCTGGCACCCAGGCCCAGCAGGCCGATGCCCAAGATGAAGGATGCAATGAGTTTTTTCATGATTTACAGCGCCTCTTTTCCGGTTTCGCCGGTACGAATTCGCACAACCTGCTCCAGGTCATACACAAAAATCTTGCCGTCGCCAATCTTGCCGGTTCGGGCGGCGGCTTCGATGGCCTCGATGGCCCGATCCACCAATGGGTCGTCGATCGCGGCTTCGATTTTTACTTTGGGCAAAAAATCGACCACGTATTCGGCCCCGCGGTACAACTCGGTATGGCCCTTTTGGCGGCCAAAGCCTTTGACCTCGGTAACGGTGATGCCCTGCACGCCCATGCCGGAGAGCGCTTCGCGCACTTCGTCAAGCTTGAAGGGTTTGATGATGGCGGTGACCAGTTTCATGTTGGCTCCTGTGTAGTAGGTGTCGCGCGCAGCTCAGAAGCTGTATTTCAGGCCAACGGTGACGCCGCTTTTGCCCAGAAAACCCGTCGCGCCATTGAACGCGTTGGCGTAGAAAACCTGGTTGGCGTCGGTGCCGACAGCAGCGATGGAAGCCGACAGGCCATTGCCGAAATCTTTGCCCAGCGTCAGGGCGTAGTCGGTGTAGTCACCCACATTGCCGGCGATGTTGGGGATGGTCTGGCGGCCAATGTGGGGGCTCAGGGTGAAGCCATTGCCCAGATCAAAGTTAGCCGACAAATCAAAATACTTGCTGCCCGAGCTGTTGATGTTGCCCAGGAAGTCGCCCAGGCTCTGGCTGTATTTCACCGTGAACATGGCGTAAGACAAGCCCACATAAAACTCGTTGGTGCTGGCGTTGGAGAACGCGGCGGCACCGGGTGTGCCTGCTGCGCCAGAGTCATTGCCGACATACTGGTAGCTGATCAGGCCGACATCAAAACCCAGACCGGAGGTGATTTCACCTTTGTAGCCGCCGTACAGGTCCAGTTCCAGATCACCTTTGCTGGCACCGTTCAACTCTTTCACCCAGCTCACATTGGAGCCCCAGGCACCCAAATAGAAACCGCTTTTGTGCGAGAAATCAATACCGGCTTGCAGGGCTGGTTTGTAATTGGTTTGGGTAAGGCCACGGAAACGGTAGTCGGTGGTACCACCGACGTTAAAGCCCAACGTGTAATCTGGCTCGGGTGCTTTGGCCTGCGCAAAGGCTGCAGAACCGGCAACCAAGGCAACTGCGGTGAGGGCGAATTTGAAAGTGTTTTTCATGAAGAACTCCGTTGGATAAAGAAAAGCAAAATAGCAAAAGACAAATTGAATATGCACAGACCATGCCAAGCTTAAGCAGACCTGCCGGATCTAAAAAGCGGGCCCCGTGTCAACCGTGGCGCGACTTCTCCGTTAAAATAACTGGATATTCATACAGTTGCATTATTTTGGTGCATACCGCACGAATCAACGTCTTTTTTACACCCAATAAGGTTTGAGCACATTTGGTGCGCACCAAATTTGGGCGATTTAGCCGCTTTCCTTTGATTTGGAGAAAACCCCCATGAGTTTGTGTTTGGTTCAAAGCCGCGCCCTCCTGGGCTTGCATGCCCCTGCCGTCACGGTCGAGGTGCATCTGGCCAATGGCCTGCCCAGCTTTACGCTGGTGGGTTTGGCCGATGTTGAGGTGAAAGAGGCCCGAGAACGGGTACGTTCAGCCATCCAGAACTCGGGACTCGAGTTCCCCAACAACAAACGCATCACGGTCAACCTGGCCCCGGCTGATCTGCCCAAAGATTCCGGCCGGTTTGATTTGCCCATCGCGCTGGGCATTTTGGCGGCCAGCGGTCAAATTGACGCGGCAAAACTGGCTGGGTTTGAATTTGCCGGCGAGTTGTCTTTGTCTGGTGAATTGCGGCCGGTGCGGGGTGCCCTTGCCATGAGCCTGGCCCTGCATACAGCCCATTTGTCGGCCACCACCGCTTCGGCTCACCCTGAGCACGCGGTTGGTCCGGCAGTTCAAGCCCTCGGGCCTAAAAAGCCTCCGCTCAAACTGGTCTTGCCACCGCAAAACGCCGAAGAGGCCGCCCTGGTGCCTGGCGCATGGGTCTACCGCGCCCGGCACTTGCTCGATGCGGTCAGTTATTTTGTGCCCGAATCGGCTGCGCCCGCGTCGGCAGAATCACCCCGGGAAGTTTCTGATGGCTGGAGCCGCGTTCAAGTGGAGCCCACCGTCAACCAGGCGGTTTACGCCGATCTGGCCGATGTGAAAGGCCAGGTCAGCGCCAAACGGGCGCTGGAGATCGCCGCCGCCGGTGGCCACAGCGTGCTGATGTGTGGCCCGCCGGGTTCGGGCAAAAGCATGCTGGCACAACGGTTTGCCGGCCTCTTGCCCCCCATGACCACCGACGAAGCCCTGCAAAGTGCCGCCATTGCCAGCCTGGGTGGGCGCTTCAGTATGGCGCAATGGGCCCAGCGCCCCACTTGTAGCCCGCACCACACAGCCAGCGCCGTGGCTTTGGTGGGTGGCGGTTCGCCGCCCAGACCGGGCGAAATCTCGCTAGCCCACAACGGCGTGTTGTTTTTGGACGAGCTGCCCGAAGTAAACCGGGCCGCCCTGGAGGCGCTGCGCGAACCGCTGGAGAACGGCACCATCACCATCAGCCGCGCGGCTCAACGCGCCGAGTTCCCGGCGCGTTTCCAGCTGATCGCCGCCATGAACCCCTGCCCCTGTGGTTATTTGGGTTCAACCCAAAAACACTGCCGTTGCACACCCGACCAGGTGGCGCGTTACCAAGGCAAACTCAGCGGCCCGCTGCTAGACCGCATCGACCTGCACATTGAAGTCCCCGCCGTCCCGCCGACCGAATTAATTGACGCGGTGCCAGGTGAAGGCACCGCCGCCATCCGCGCCCGCAGCACCCAGGCCCGTGAGCGTTCACTCGCCCGCCAGGGCAAACCCAACCACGCGCTGCAAGGCAAAGAGATTGACCAACACGTGCAGCTCGACCCGGCTGCTGCCAAGTTTTTGAACCTGGCTGCCACACGTTTGGGCTGGTCGGGCCGCGCCACCCACCGCACCTTGAAGGTAGCCCGCACGATTGCTGATTTGGCAGGGGCGCAAAGCACGCAGGTGACGCATGTAGCCGAGGCCATGCAGTACCGAAAATTTACAAATTAAGAATATTTAAATCTTAAAATATACATTTTAGTTATATTTAAAATAGCTTGCTATGCAATAATTTATTGAACATTGGCTATTTTTATTTTTAACAATGCTGCTATTCTAAATAATTTGGCAAATTAGACCGATTTAAAAATACCATTCAAGGTTTTCCCCGGTGCGGCATGGCCAAAACCGTCGAACCGTCCTGCCGCCAGGCCCAAGCTGGCTTCTATAAAACCACCCCAGGCGGCGCGGGCCAAGGCGCCGCCTACGCTGATGCGGCGCACACCCAGGGCGGCCACGTCGGGCAGGGTCAGGCTGCTGGTACCACCGATCAGCAGGTTCAGTGGTTTCGGGGCTACGGCATCGACCAGTTTTTTGATCTGCTCGGGTGTGCCCACACCCGGTGCGTACAAGCAGTCTGCGCCAGCATTGGCATAAGCGCGCAGGCGGGTGATGACATCATCGAGATCGGTTTTGCCCCACAAAAAACCTTCGGCACGGCCCACCAGCAGGGTGTCGCCACCGGTTTTGTCAATCGCCCGGCGCGCTATCTTGATGCGGGCCACAGCTTCGTCCAGCGGGTACAGCGGTGCGGCCGGGTTCAGGGTGGAATCCTCAATCGACAAACCAGCCACGCCGGTGTGCACCGCCAAACCGACGCTTTCATCCAGCGCGGCGTGGGTGGCACCAAAACCGCTTTCAAAATCGGCGTTCACCGGCAGATCGGTGGCGGCAACCAGTTCAGCCAAGTGGCTTAGCACCATTTCGCGGGTGATCTGGTTGTCAGCATGGCCTTTGCTCCAGGCCAGCCCAGCGCTGGTGCTGGCCAAGGCTTTGAAGCCCTGGTGTTGCAAATACAGGGCGCTACCCACGTCCCACGGGTTGGGCAAGATGAAGCAGCCCTCGCGGTGCAAAGCGTGAAAGGCGCGGCGTTTGTCGGCCACACTAGGGCGCGGGTGGCTTGCTGAATCAGGGGGCGTCATAGGGATTTCCTCACGTCAAAGTATTTGGCTGCAATAATTTGAGCATGAATCCGCTTTTCACATAACCCCTGTTGGAGACAGCATGACATCAACCCGCGCGCACTCAGGTTTTTGGGCCACCTTGGCCTTGACGATGGCGGCAGGGCTGTTCAATGGCAGCGCCCTCGCTGCCTTCCCTGACAAACCCATCAAGATCGTGGTCGCCTTTGCGCCCGGCAGCTCTACCGACGTGGTGGCGCGTTCCATCGGCCAGCAGCTGTCTGTCGCGCTGGGCCAACCGGTGGTGATTGAAAACCGCCCCGGCGCGGGTGGCAACATTGCCACCGTGCAAGTCGCCAAGGCGGCCCCTGATGGCTACACGCTCTTGATGCACAGCGTGGCCTACGCCGTCAACCCCTCGCTGTTCAGCAACGCCGGTTACACCCCCAAAGACCACGCCCCCGTGGCGATGGCCGCCGTCTCGCCCAACATTTTGTTCGTCCACCCGGATGTGAAAGCGCAAAACTTTCGGGAACTGGCGGCGCTGGTGAAACGCGAGTCACTCAGTTACGCCTCCTCCGGCAACGGCACCACCACCCACTTGGGTGCCGAGCTGCTGTTTCGCAACCTGCTGCAGGTAGAAGTGCAACACGTGCCTTTCCAACCCGCAGCGGCGGCCAACGCGGTGGTGAGTAGCCAGGTGCCGATCGGCTCCACCTCCATTCCGCCGGTGGTGCAGTTGGCCAAGGCCGGCAAGGTGCGGCCTATCGCCGTCACCAGCCTGAAACGCAGCCCGGCACTGCCCGACGTGCCCACGGTGGACGAGCTGGGCTTCAAGGGTTTTGAAGCCAATACCTGGTTTGGCGTATGGGCCCCCGCAGGTACACCGCCCGAGGTGCTGGACGTGCTCAACACCGAAATCAACAAAGTGCTGGGCATCAAATCGCTGGCCGACAACTTTGCCAACCTGTCGCTCGATATCTCCCGCATGAGCCGCCCGGAACTCGCTACCTATATTGCCGCTGAAGTGACCAAATGGGGCGCGGTGGTGAAACAGACCGGGGCCAAGGTCGATTAGGGTCACCCCACCCCTGCGCTTGGCGCACCCAACCTGCCAACCATCCCATCATTGAACCAGCGACCCAAACCGTTGCAAAACCCTGTCGTAGCCGCCTTGCCCGGCCATCCCACCGGTCATGACAAACGCCTGGTCGGCTGGCTCTCGCTGGCCCAGCTGATCAGTTGGGGCAGCGTGTTTTACCTGTTCGCCCTGGTTATGGGGCCGGTGGAAGTAGCGCTGGGCGTGAGCCGCGTGCAATCGTCGCTGGCGTTCAGCCTGTGCCTGCTGACCGAAGGCCTGCTGGCCTACCCGGTCGGGCGGCTGATTGACGGCGGCCATGAGCGTGCGGTGATGACCACTGGCTCGGTGCTGTTGGCGCTGGGCCTGGCGCTGCACTCGCAGGTGCAGTCGCTCAACGGTTTTTACGCGGTGTGGGTGTTGCTGGGCGTGGGCATGTCGGCCGCCTTGTACACGGCGGTGTTTTCAGTGGTGACGCGCCGGTTTCCGCACGATTTCCGGCGTGCCATCATCACCATGACCTTTTTGGGTGGGCTGGCCAGCACCGTTTTTATCCCGTTCACCGCTTGGCTGATCGCTGGCTGGGGTTGGCGTGCGGCGGTGCTCGTGCTGGCGGCCATCAATTTGCTGATGTGTGTACCTTTGCATTATTTTTTGCTCAAAAACGCACCTAGAAAGATAGCTAATAGTGCTTTTCCCTATTCAACAACTGCCCCAAAAGATCTTGGAGTTTCAGCAACTGCGGATGTACAACCACCCTCCAAGCCCCGGACCACTGCGCCAGCCGACGAGCGCCCTTTGGCCACCTATTTGCGAAGCACCCCCTTCTTGCTGATCGGCCTGGCCATCGTCTGCATGACGGTCGCCACCGCTGCCCTGCCCTCCCACATGATCACGCTGCTGCGCGAATACGGGCTGGACGAGCGTTGGGTGATCGCCGTACCCGCCAGCATTGGCGCACTGCAGGTGCTGGGGCGGCTGGTGCTGTATTTTTTTGAGCACCGGTTTGACGTGCATCTGGCCAATCGGTTGATCCCCTGCCTGATGCCGCTGGGCCTGCTGTTGCTCATCCTGGCACCTTTTGTGGCCCCACCCAACAGCCGTGCCATGTTGCTTTTTTTGGGCGTGTTTGTCACCGCGTGGGGCATGGGCAACGGCATGTTGACGATTGTGAAGGGCACAGCCATGGCGCAGTATGTGAGCACCCGGCATGTGGCGTCGCTGAACGGCGCATTGGGCATCCCGCTGGCGCTGGTGCGTGCCGCTGCGCCCCTGGGTTTGGGGCTGTTGTGGAGCGCTGAATCTGGCTACCGCAACGGGCTGATGGTGATGGCGGTAATGGGCGTGGCCGGCGCAGTGGCGCTGGGCTGGGCGCAGAAAATGGCACGGCAACAAACCGCAAACACGATGGGCGTTTAAGGCATTGCGGCCGTCCCAACCCGCAAGTCCAGCCTGAAAATCAGGCCTGCCAAATCGTCTGGTGCCGAATCACAAACGGGCCCAGCTGATCGCGGATGCTGGCTTCAAGAGCGCTGCGCTCGGCTGGGGCCGCTGACCCTGCCAAGGTCACCGTGGCCAGCGTGCCGTGGGTGCCGTCTGCGCCCACATGCACTTGCACGGTGATGCCTGCGGGGGCCAACGGTGCCAGCAACTGGCTGAACACGTCTTGCGTGGCGGCCCAGCGCAATTGGGGTTTGAACACCTTGCCCACACCCGTCAGCGGGATCGCGTCGATCACATGCACAGCCACCGGTATGGCGGCGCGTTCGGGCGTGCGGACGCGCACCCAGTCGTGCAGCTCGGCGCTGGTTGCCGTGGCACCGGGTTTGAGCTGCACAAAGGCCAGCGGCAGTTCACCCAGGCGCGCATCGGGCTGGCCAATCACCGCCGCCAGCGCTACTGCCGGGTGCTGGTAAAACGCCTCTTCAATCGGCAAGGGGTCGATGTTGTGGCTGCCCCGGATGATGAGGTCTTTGGCGCGGCCTGTAATCCACAAATAACCTTCGGCATCGAGCCGGCCCAAGTCGCCTGAATTCACCCAACCCGGTTCGACAAACGCGTTTTTGTTGTGAACATCGTTCAAATAACCGGTAAAAACGCCTGGCCCGGCCATGGCCACCACGCCGATTTCATCCACGGCGCAATCGCCCAGCAAATGGCCGTCGGCATCGAGGCGCACCACCCGCACTTTGCTGTAGGGCACTGCGTGGCCGACGGTGCCCAGGCGCACGGGCCGGTCCAGGTAACTGATGGTGTGAACACTTGAGGTTTCGGTCATGCCATACACCTCCAGCACCGGCAGTTTGAAGTGGTTCTGGAATTTTTCACCCACCGCCACCGGAATGCCCGAACCGCCGCCGCTAAACGCCTTGAGGCAACTCAAATCCACGCCCTCCCACGGGATGCCCGCCGCCGCGGCCAACACCGTGGGTACACCGCCAAACACCGGGCAACGAAAGCGTTCGAGCAACTTCCAGACGTTTTTGACGGCTGTGGCATTACGCCAGCCGGCAGCCGACAAAACCACCAAGCAACCACCTGCCGCCAGGGTGGAAATGCCTTGCGTCAGCGCACCACCCACGTGGTACAGCGGCAGGCCAAACAACATCGGCTTGCCGGGGCCGGCGTTGAGCATCACATTGCAAACCCAGGCCTGGTAGACCTGGTTTTCATGGGTATGGCGCACCAGCTTGGGGGTGCCGGTGGTGCCGCCGGTGTGGAAGTAGGCGGCGATATCGTTGCGCTGGATTTGGCGGCCCGATGTCAGCCGGTCACCGGGGTATTTATCGATTTCCACATCAAAATCAAGAATGGCCTGTGCTGAACCCGCGGGGTTCTCCACCGCGTCACCGCCCACCAGCAAAATCGCTCTGAGCGATGGCACTTGGCCGCGAATTTTGTTGATCTTGTCCCAAATGTCGCTGCCGGCATTGGCCCCATGCACCACAGCTACTTTGGTGCCCGCCGCATTCAGAATTTCGGCCAGCTGGTGCGGCTCCAGCAAGGGATTGACGGGGTTGGCGATGCCAGCCGCTTCGGCACCAAACAGGGCGTAAAAGTTTTGTGGCAGCAAGGGCAGCAAAACGCTGACCACGTCTTGGGGGCCCACACCCAGCGCCGAAAACAGGTTGGCCGACTGCGTCATTTTGGCCAAAAACTGCGCATAGGTCAGCGTGATCGCCACATCGTCAACGGCGCAGGTCGGCAAAAATTGCATCGCAAGTGCTGACGGATCGCGCCGCGCGCCAATCTGGATCGCCTCATACGTGCTGGCAGCCTCCAGCCGGTCTTGCAGCGCCACCGCTTCAAGGGCTGCCACGCCAGCAGCGGTTGAGAGTGAAGGACGGGTGGCACCCATCACGCGGTCGATCAAAATGGCACGGGCGGCGCTTTGGCCGGTAGATGCTGACATGCTGGCTCCAGTTGGGTTAATCCGTTTCCAACCCATTGTGACGCGGCGCTTGGCCTGCCCAAACTGGTGTTAGCCCCAGTGGCCGCAGTTACTGGCGGGCACGGCCCCAGCGCCAGCGAGGAGGTCAAGTTTGGATTGAAATCAACACGCAGGCACAGGTTCGGGCATTTTGGAGTTGGTTTGAACCTGGAGCGCTGCAAGCAAACCTGCCAGTGTCGCTTCGAGTTGCGGCAGCTTCACCGCGCCAAAGAACACGAAGTCCGGGCGTATGACTACGGCATCAACATTCATCGTGTCCAGCATGGCCATGTAGGTTCCGTCCTCATCGCCCACGCTATCCAGCTCCACCCAATGCACGCCTACGTCCTGCAGATGCGTCTGCAATGAAAGAGAAAGCGCGTCCTTCACATTCTTTCGAGACACCACGGAGAAGTTGAATCCCACATGTTCATCAAAGCGTCGAACTGTACCGCCTACTTTGAGACGTCCCTGACCCGACAATGCGCCAGCAACCCCGTCGGGCTTGCCATCCTTGTCCCGTGCAATCACGCCATTGGTGACGATGGGAAACTGCGGTTTTGGCGTGAGCTTGAATCGAAAGAGCAAATCGCGAACTGCTGCCTTGATCGGGTTCGGCGTGTTGGCCACCAAGCCCAAAGCGCGCGCATCCAGCATGAGCTTCTGCGCATGTGGCCGGCGTTCCTCTTCATAGGTGTCGAGCAGCTTGTCGTTTGCCAGGCCGCGCAGCACAAGGTCGAACTTCCAAGCCAGATTCGAGGCGTCACGCATACCCGAGCAGGCACCTTGGCCCAAATACGGCGGATTGGTGTGCGCGGCGTCTCCACCAAGGAACACACGACCGACACGCCAACTCTTGGCCATTCGACATTCAAACGTATAGACCAAGTTGCGCACGATGTTGACATCCTGTGGCCCCAGGTTGTGGTACTCGCGCAGCAGGCGCCAGGCGGCTTCCGGCTTGCTCATCGACGCGGTTTCTTCCTTTTCCAGCACGGCAAACTCAAAACGTTGGCGGGTCTTGCCAATCGGCATGAACATGTATCCGCGACGGGGGTCGCAGATTTGCATCGCGTTTTCATCAAACTTCGCAGGTAACGGCCTCAGTGGTTCCGTGTCGACGCACAACCAGCGCTCATTGAAACCGAAGTCGATGCGGTCGACTCCCAGCGCGTTTCGAACGAAACTGTTGGAACCGTCAGCGCCTACCAAGTACTTTGCCTCAAGAGCGATGACTTCTTCTGGACTCCCGGCTTCGTTACCTCGTCTCCAAGGCTGACAGGTAAGCCGTACGCCCGTTGAGTCTTGCACCAAGGATGTCGCCGCATAGCCGCGAAAGAGTTGAACGTTGGGGTTCGCCGTGATGCGCTGATGGATGGCCGCCTCGAAATGCGGCTGGTGCACTGAAATGTGGTCATCCCAAAATGATTTTCGCGTGTTGCCGGCGGCAACGTCAATCAACAGCTGACCCTTGCCGTTGCGCCAGTAGTAATGCGGAGTGGTCCAACTGTCGCGCATGGAATCTTCGGCATCGGCTGCGAGTGACAGAAGGCGCGCGGTTTCTCCGTCGATGTGGGTGAGACGAGGCTTTCCGTAGAGCGCCGGCCACCGTTCGACGACAGCCACGCGATGCCCGCGCTGTCCGAGCAATGAAGCGAGAACAAGCCCGGTAGGCCCGTAGCCCACAACGATGACATCGACTGTTTGAGTGTTGGTTTCCATGGGTGTCTCCTTTTTATTGTGTGATATCTGAACCTTGGCGAACGAGTGCAGTTTTCGGACTAAAGGGATAACCTGTCCGAAAACCAGTCGGCAACGAGGGCATTGCGCGCAGCTGCGTGGTTGTAAATTGTGTGTTCGCCGTCATCCCAGGCAAGGACGTGTGAGCGGTCTGGGTGGCCAAGTTTGAGGAAGGCCCGTTGCTCGCCCAGCGGCACCATCGGGTCCCTTCCTCCTTCAACCACCAGTATGGCGCCGTCGATGCGGTGCCGAACCGCAGACATGGCGAGAGCTGTCAGCTTGTCTGGCAGGCCCGCTTCATTCACTCCAAACACCGCCTGCATCTGTTCGCGAGCTGTCCTGAATGACGGGACGATGAGGGCAAAAGGGGCACCGTTGATGCAGACGGCCTTGACCCGTGGGTCATGTGCTGCCACATGCGCAGCAAATAGACCGCCAAAGCTGTTGCCCCACACGCCTAAACGATTGCCGCACTCGGCCGCCGCCGCATCCAGGAAAGCTTCGGACAAGTACAGGCTTTCGGCGTCGAGGTGCAGCCCACTGCGCATGCGGGTTAGGCCCTGCCCTGGCCCTTCACCCAAAACAGCTAGCAGGCCACGCGCGGCCAGCGCTTGGGCCATATCGAAATAGACGCTCCCCCAACCGCTCAGACCTCCGAGAAGCAGGACGGCTGCGTGAGGTTCGCAGTGCTGCGGGCGTACAACCCAGCCGTGCAGCTTCCCTCGGGGCGTCGGCACGATGAGTCTTTCCACATGGCGCACGGCACGCGCGCCCTGAGCCATCGCGTCTTGAGAGCGCTCGTACAAATCGAGTTTTCGAGGCCCATCCTGATTGAATGCCAGCTGGGCGCACTGGAGCAAGGCACTCGCGGCACGCCACGCCTGATGGGCTGTCGCGTTATGACCCTGAATGGCAGCTTCGTCGGCCACTTTGAGGTGTCGTTGGGCTATTTGTTCACATAGAACATCCCATGCCGGAGACTCTTCTGCTGCGGTTTTTGCGTGGATGTTCAGCGCGTCGCCAAGAGGCACACCATAGTCCACCATCCGCGTCACGGGGACTGCACGTCTCAGCGCATCAAGGCTTTTTTCCCGCTCCTTGCCGACCAGCGGCGCCTGGTCCACTACGGTATCTTCATGTGTCATAGACGTGAGAATAGACCTGCGTCGATAATCGCTCAATCAACTAATGGCGATATGCCATATCTATGGGAGCGATAATGAATTTCGACTTGAATCTGCTGAGGGTGCTGGTGGCGTTGGACCAAACGCGTCACGTAGGCCGGGCAGCCGAACATCTGAAGATGAGCCAGTCGGGCTTCAGCTCTGCGTTGGGTCGTCTGCGCCGACAAATGGGGGATGACCTTTTTGTCAGAACTGGGGCAGGGATGAAGCCCACCACACAGGGGCTGGACCTCGCGGAAACCGCGCGTGGTGTTCTACAAGAAGTCGAGCAGAAAATGTTTGGACGTTTGTCCTTCATCCCGAGAGAATCGGCAATGGCGTTTCATGTTGCTGTTTCTGATGCCGGAGAGGTGGTGTTTGCTCCCCCGCTGGTTCGGCACCTCGCTGAACATGCCCCCTTGGCATCCTTGCACATCGTCTCACCCACCATCATGCCGTTGGCCGAAACGCTGGCTTCTGGCGATGCAGAGGTCGCCATTGGATATTTTCCAGACCTTGAACGCGACCGCTTCTTCCGGCAGGCGCTCTACAGTCACACGTATGCATGCATCGTTCGAAAGGGGCATCCGGTGCTGTCAGCGGGCATGACGCGAAATGCCTACCAGTCCTTGGGTCATGCGGTGGTATCCACCCCTGCTCGTTCCAACTCAATGTTGGAAAAGGCACTGGTTCGCCAGCGGATCCGGCGGCGCATCGCTTTTAGTTCTCCACATCACTTGACCTTGGCATCGACAGTGGCCAATTCGGACCTCGTTGCAACAGTGCCGCTCGGAACGGCGTCGGACATGGCGCGAGCAGGTGCGGTAGTCATGACAGCGCTGCCGTTTCGGCCACCGGCCTTCACCATTTACCAGTACTGGCACCGGTGCACCCACAAGGGGCCAGCGTTCCAGTGGCTGCGGGCCCAGATCAAGACGCTGTTCAATGCGGATACCGATCCGTACCGTTGAATACATCTCGGAAAGCGAGAGGCGTAGCCGATCCAAGCTGGTGTTAGCCCCAGTGGCCGCTGTCAAGAACGGGCGCGGCCCCACCAGGCCAGCCATATCAAACCCGAAACCGCGGCGCCAAGTGAACCCACCAAAATCGCCATTTTGGAAGCATTGACCAGATCCGGATGTCCCACGAAGGCCAGGTTGCCGATGAAGATCGACATGGTAAAACCAATGCCGCCCAGCATGCCTGCTCCCCACACGTGGCGCCATTGCAGCGCATTGGGCAAGCGGCAAATGCCCAGCGTAACGGCCACCCAGCAAAACAGGGTGATACCCAGCGGTTTGCCCAGCACCAGACCGATTGCAATGCCCAAGCTGTTGCTGCTGAGCAGGTTTTGCTGCCAACCAGCGCCTACCACAACAGCGGTATTGGCCAGCGCGAACAGCGGCAAAATCAAAAACGCAACCGGCTTATGCAGCATCATTTCAAGGCGGTGGGAGGGTGAGCGGCTGTCGTTGTCACGCGCCGAGAACGGTATGGCGAAAGCCAGCAACACGCCAGCGATGGTGGCGTGAACGCCGGATTTGTACATCAGATACCACATCACCACACCACCCATCAAATAGGGTGTCAGCGCCATCACCCGGCCATACCGGTTGAGGGCGCACAACAGCAAGAAAACGGCTGCCGCACCTGCCAGGTAGTCGGCGTGAATTTCGGCTGTATAAAGCGAAGCGATGACCAGAATGGCCAACAGGTCGTCAATGACCGCAAAGGCGACGACGAAGACTTTCAGCGAGACCGGAACGCGACTGCCCAAAATCGCCAGGGCACCCACTGCAAACGCAATATCGGTGGCCATTGGAATGCCAAAACCCGGCTGGGTAGGCGTTCCGGCGTTCAGCCCAAAGTGGATCAGTGATGGGGTCACCACGCCTCCCACAGCCGCAATAACCGGCAGCAGGGCATTGCGAAAACTGGAGAGCTCACCGCTGTATAACTCGCGCTCCAGTTCCAGGCCAATGAGCAGGAAAAAGATGGCCATGCCGGCGTCATTGATCCAGTGCTCCACACTGGTTCCGACCACCTGCGTTTGCCAAAGCGCCAGGTAACCCGCGCCGGCCGCCGAATTGGCTACCAGCAGGGAAAAGGCCGTACATATCATCAACAGGATGCCGCCGGACTTTTCGGATTCAAAAAAGGCCTGAAACGTACGTGTCAGGGCCTGGGGCAGGGAGCGCGCTTCAGCAGGTGAATTCATGCGTACGCAATTTACCCGACGCAACGGCGTCAGCCGCCAATACCCCTAAAGATTCGGGGCCAACAAGCGCTGCAAATCGGCCACTGCCACGCCGCGCCGCCGCGCCAAATCGGCGACCTGATCGTCGCCAATCTTGCCCACGTTGAAGTACACCGCATCGGGGTGGCCGAGGTAAAACCCGCTTACGCTGGCTGCGGGTGTCATGGCCAGGCTTTCTGTCAGCGCCATGCCAATATCTTCACATTGCAACAGTTCAAACATGGCCTTCTTCACACTGTGGTCGGGGCAGGCGGGGTAGCCAGGGGCCGGGCGGATGCCCTGGTATTTTTCGGCGATCAGGTCGGGGTTGCTCAAGTTTTCATCAGCCGCATAACCCCACAAATCGGTGCGCACCCGGTGGTGCAGGCACTCGGCAAACGCTTCGGCCATGCGGTCTGCCAGCGCCTTGAGCATGATGGCCGAGTAGTCGTCCAAGTCATCCAGAAAATACTTTTCTTTTTTGTCGACACCGATACCGGCTGTGACGGCAAACACCCCCACATAGTCTTGCAGGCCACTGGGGTTGCCAGCGTCATCCAGTGTGGGGGCCACAAAATCGGCCAGGCAGCGGCTGGGGCGCATGATGCCGTCAATCACCTGTTTCTCGGTTTGCTGGCGCAGGCCGTGCCAGGTCAACGCTACTTCACTTCGGTTTTCATCGGCATACAACACGATGTCATCCACCAGGGCGTTAGCCGGGTACAAACCCAGCACGGCGTTGGCGGTGATCCAGCGGCCTTCAATCAGGCGTTTGAGCATGCGCTGGCCATCGGCGTAAACACGCACGGCCTCAGTGCCCACCACCTCGTCTTTAAGGATTTGCGGGTACGGCCCCGCCAGGTCCCAGGTCTGGAAAAACGGGCCCCAGTCGATGTACTGGGCGATCTCCGCCAGGTCGAAGTTTTTGAATACCCGCCGACCTATGAACTTCGGTTTGACAGTTTGATGCTTGGCCCAGTCTAAGGGCGTTTTATTGGCCCGCGCCTTGGCCAGCGGCCACATCGGCGTAACTTTCTTGTTGGCGTGCTGAAGGCGCACGTTGTCGTAGTCGGCATTGAGCTCGGCCACGTATTTGGCGGCCTGGTCAGACAGCAGCGACTGGGCCACGCCCACGCTGCGCGACGCATCGGGCACGTACACCACCGGGCCTTCGTAATGCGGCGAGATCTTGACGGCGGTGTGCACCCGCGAGGTGGTGGCCCCGCCAATCAGCAACGGGATTTTGCGAATGCGGAAGTGCTCGTCTTTCTGCATTTCAGCGGCAACGTATTGCATCTCTTCCAGGCTGGGGGTGATAAGACCCGAGAGGCCCACGATGTCTGCGCCTTCCACCTTGGCGCGCGCCAGAATCTCGTGGCAAGGCACCATCACACCCATGTTGATCACTTCGAAGTTGTTGCACTGCAAGACCACGGTGACAATGTTCTTGCCGATGTCGTGCACGTCGCCTTTCACCGTGGCGATGATGATCTTGCCCTTGGTGCGCACGTCGCGGCCTGCGGCTTCATCCTGCTTTTTTTCTTCTTCAATGTAGGGGATCAGGTGGGCCACGGCAGACTTCATCACCCGCGCACTTTTGACCACCTGCGGCAGGAACATCTTGCCTTGCCCGAACAGGTCACCGACGATGCTCATGCCCGCCATCAGCGGGCCTTCGATCACATGCAGCGGGCGGCCGCCTTGTTTGAGCAAGGCCTGGTAGGCCTCTTCGGTGTCTTCCACAATGAAATCGGTGATGCCGTGCACCATGGCGTGGGCCAGGCGCTGCTCCACCGTTACCGGGCGTTCTGCGTTGCCGCGCCAGTCGTTCTTTTTGCTTTCATCTTTGGCGCCGGTTTTGGCGCTGTCCGCGATCTCCACCAGGCGCTCGCCAGCATCCGCACGGCGGTTCAGCACCACATCTTCAACCCGTTCGCGCAACACCGGCTCCAACTCGTCATACACGCCCACCATACCGGCGTTGACGATGCCCATGTCCATGCCAGCCTGAATCGCATGGTACAAAAACACCGTGTGGATGGCTTCGCGAACCGGGTCGTTGCCCCTGAAACTGAAACTAACGTTGCTGACTCCACCCGAGACCTTGGCCCCTGGCAAGTTGGCCTTGATCCAGCGCGTGGCCTCGATGAAATCCACCGCGTAGTTGTTGTGCTCTTCAATGCCAGTAGCCACGGCAAATATGTTGGGGTCGAAGATGATGTCTTCTGGCGGAAAACCGACCTCATCGACCAGGATGCGGTAAGCACGTTGGCAAATCTCGGTCTTGCGGGCATAGGTGTCGGCTTGGCCTTTTTCATCGAAGGCCATCACCACCGCAGCCGCGCCATAACGCCGCACCAGTTTGGCCTGGTGTTTGAAGGGCTCGACACCTTCTTTCATCGAGATGGAGTTGACGATGCCTTTGCCCTGGATACAGCGCAGACCGGCTTCGATCACCTCCCACTTGGAACTATCGACCATGATGGGCACACGGGAGATGTCGGGCTCCGAGGCGATCAGGTTCAAAAACCGCACCATGGCGGCCTTGCTGTCGAGCATGGCCTCGTCCATGTTGATGTCGATCACCTGGGCGCCGTTTTCGACCTGCTGGCGGGCCACGCTCAGGGCCTTGTCGAACTCGCCATGCAAAATCATTTTGGCGAAGGCCTTGGAGCCGGTGACATTGGTGCGTTCGCCAATGTTGACGAACAGGGTTTTTTCGTCGATCTGCACCGGCTCCAGGCCGGACAGCCGCATGGGAGCGACAGCCACCGTTGGCTGTCCGGCGTCGGTTTGGCCCTGTGGGTTCAGATGGTGTTCGGGTTGTGCTGCGTTGGGCATGAATCTCACCTGGAAATCGAATCAGGCGAGCGCCGTTGAAGTTGTTTGAGAACTTGTTCCAAGCCTGGCCGGTTTTTGCACATGGACGCAAAAACGGCTGCAACGCTCCTTGGAATGGCCGATTTTACCGGGGTTTTGGGACGCTGCCCACTCGCTCTGCGACAGAAAGTCTGACCAAAACAGGCAAAATTTCCTCAGCCAATATCGCTTTCTTTGTCTGCTGAACGGCTGATTTTTCAATCCACGGCATTGCCAAAGCTCGCAAGAATTTTCTCCCTCCTGCTCACTGAAGAAACGTAATAGACCGCATATGTTGACGAAGTCCCGGGCCCAGCCTCGAAATCGTATTCGTCAAATGCGTCTGCATGCAATTCAACCTCGCTCAGAAGCTTAGCGAACGCGTCACCTTCGCTAAGCTCAGGGGAAGCTTCAATCTTAAGACAAGCACGACTCCAACGAGCATTGAAGGCTTCTCTCAACAGGCCACCTTCGGCAGTGCGAAAAGTCTTGTCTGCTAGGAGGAGTAGATGTGGGCACCCAGCGACGGCGCTACAAAACGGACACTGGCTTTCACCGCGTTCGTCTTCATTTTCATTTTCATCTTCATCTTCGTCTCGCATATTAAGAACTCCTTTGAGAAACCTGCCGTAACGCCGATTGCCCACTCCTCATTTCG
>JANOWY010000036.1:0-11247 GCA_031418135.1 Rhodoferax sp.
CTGAGGCGGTTTGACATTCCGCAATAAGAGTTAATACGCTGCAATCACGCCATCACTGCGCGGGTCTGCTGCACCCAGGTACAGGCCATCGGGCTGGCGAACAATCGCACCGGCGTGGCCCATGGTGTCGCTGTAGTCGGGAAAGATTTCCACTTCGTGGCCAGCAGCTTTAAGCGCTTGCATGACGGCTGTGTCAAACCGGCCTTCAAACTTGAGGGTGGTGGTTTCCTGGCCCCAGGTTTTGCCCAGCAGCCAGCGTGGCGCGCTCACCGCGGTTTGCAGGGTTTGGCCGAACATCGCATAACGGCTGAACACGGCTGATTGGCTTTGCGGCTGGCCGTCGCCACCCATATTGCCGTAGACCATGTGGCGGCCATCGTCAAAACGGGCATGGGCCGGGTTAAGGGTGTGGAAGGGTTTCTTGTGCGGTGCCAGGGCGATGTGAGAGATGGGGTCAAGCTGAAAACTTGAGCCCCGGTTTTGCCAGGCGATGCCGGTGTCGGCCAACACCACGCCCGAGCCAAACTCCCAATACACGCTCTGGATGTAGCTCACCATCCGGCCTTCGCTGTCGGCCGTGCCCATCCAGATGGTGTCGCCGGGGATGGGTTTTTCAGGCCAGGCCAGGGCCTTTTTCATATCGACCGCTTCCACGCACTGGTCGATGAATGCGTCTGACAAAAACTGCTCTGGGCTCACGCCGCGCTCAAGCATGGTGGCGGGGTCGGCCACATGGCGGTTGCGTACCTTGAAGGCCTGTTTGGTGGCCTCTACCAGCGCATGCAAATACCCATAACCCTCGGCTTCGCGGATGTTGTGGCGCAGGCGCAGTTTGTCAAAAATCGCCAGAATCATCAGCGAGGCGATGCCTTGCGTGGGCGGGGTCATGTTGTAGAGCGTGGCACCCGTCACCTTTACCTGCAGCGGTGTAACGCTGGCGGCGCGGTGTACCTGCAAATCCGCCAGGCGTACCGGGCCGCCCAGGCGTGCGTGTTCCGCGCCGATGGCCTGCGCAATGTCGCCCCTGTAATAGTCGTCCAGGCCGTTGCGGGCCAGTGTTTGCAAGGTGTTGCAGAGTGCCGGGTATTTGCGCAGCGTGTCTACCGCCGGAATGTCTGCGCCGTTCAAAAACTGTGGGGCAAACCCCGGCTGATGGCCGAGTTCGGGCAAGAACTTGGTGGTGAAGTTCACCTGGCTTTGGGTGACGGGGGCACCTTGCTGCGCATACCAGATGGCGTCTTGCAGCAGCCGGGAGACGGGCAGTTTGCCACCCATGCGTGTCGAGTGGGCCAGTGCTTCCTGCCAGCCTGAAATCGCCCCCGCGACGGTGTTGGCCGCCAGCGGCCCGCGGCCCGGAATCGACGCGAGACCTTTGGATTTGTAAAAATCAATGGTCGCCAAGCCTGCCGCCCGACCACACGCGTCGATGCCGATGGGTTCTTTCCCCGGTTCGGAAATGATCCAGAAGCCATCGCCACCGATGGCGTTCATGTGCGGGTACACCACGGCGATGGTTGAGGCTGCAGCCACCATGGCTTCAATGGCGTTGCCGCCTTCGCGCAGCACAGCGGCCGCAGCGCTGGCCGCCAGGTGGTGGGGCGCGGTGACCATGCCGCGTGGTGAGGTGAGGGTTTGACGCATGAAAATTCCTTGACTATTCAGTTTTCAGAAACTGGTCGGCGATGGCGCCCAATGCTTTCACGTAGGCCTGCATCGGCACCCGCACCACACCCGCACCGATTTGCCCGACACCGGCTTCTTTGTGGGCAATACCGGTGGTGACCAGTGGCCGGATACCGGTGTCGACGACCTTGCGCACGTCGATACCACAGGGCGCACCTGCAAAATCCAGCGCGGGCAAACTGAGTGCCGGGTTTTTGGTGCAGGTGATCTCATACATCTCACGGCTGTACCGCACCGCGTCGCTTACAGTGCCGCCCGCCAGCAGCGTCAGCGCCGGTGAAGCGGCAAACGAGCAGCCGCCAAATCCGGCAGTTTCGGTGATGGCGCTGTCGCCAATGTCGGGGCATGCGTCTTCTTGTTTGAAGCCGGGGAAGAACAGGCCTTGCGGCAAGTCAGACTTGGCGGTAAACCAGTGTTTGCCCATGCCACTGACACGCAAGCCGGTTTCGGTGCCGTTGCGGGCGGTAGCGGTAACCACGGTGCTGAAGGGGATGCCGTGGGCCGCGTCCATGATGGCCTTGCATGAAACCATGGAAAAGTTCAAAAAGAACTGCGAGTTTTTGGCGAGGAAGTCGAGCGTCAAATGGATATGGTCTTGTGTCACGCTGGATTTGGCCAGGTTCAGCCCTGCCAGCGGCACCGCCAGTTGCATGAAAAACAGCGCGGTAGAGGCCGCATTGCGGCTATGCACTTCGTCACCCATCAGCAAGGCCTGTGACTGGATCGCCTTCAAATCAATGCCGCCGGTTTTGTCAACGTTGTGGCGCACGGCGGCTTGGAGTACGGGTGCCAGTACGGTTTCGAACCATTTGAGTTTTTGGATCACCTCGGGCCCGTTGGCGCCAAACCGCAGGCAGCGGCCAATGCCTTCGTTGATGTTGCTATAGGCGATGTTGCCGTTGGTGGCTTCGCGCACTTTGATGAGCGGCATGGAGGCGCTGATGATGCCGGTCATGGGCCCCACGGCATCGAAGTCATGGCACTGGGCAAATTCAATCTCACCTTTGGAAAGCATCTTGCGGGCTTTGTCCGGCGTGTCGGCCCAGCCTTCGTACAACACAGCGCCGATCATCGCGCCATGCATGGGGCCACACATGTCGGCCCAGGCTACGGGTGGGCCTGCGTGCAAGAGCAGGCGTGCGCCCTTCATTTGCGGCCACACGCCATCGGCCCGAAGGGGGATGTCTTCCCACATCGGGCGGGCATTGATGATGCGTTTTGTCGCATCGGCATTGGCGGCCTCAATGCGTGGGTCGCCCATCAATTGCGCCAATTGCCAGGCCAAAACCGGGTCGGCATTGCCGGGTGGTTGCCATTGCAGATTGGTCAGGGTGCCACCATGGGCGGTAACGCTGTCATTAAAACCATCGATGCCGATGTTCAGTACGGAAGGCGGTTGCGACAAAAGGGTGTTGGAAGGCAGGGTCATGGCGAACAAATAGGGTGGCGGGCAAAGTTAGAAGAATGCAGGTGAACGAGATCAATGTTGGATAGGCTGCGCAGTGCCGGTTGAGAGAGCCAGCAAAACACCGGTCAACAAATCAGCGCCTGACGATGCACCCAACGCCAGCAAGTCGGTAGTGGCCGATTGAATCGATGCATCGTCTTGGCTATTCAACGCGGCCAGCAGCGCATGCAACACGCGGTAACTGCTGCCCGCCAACAGGTCTTCGAGCAAAGCTGCGCTGATCACATTGGTTGATGCAGTTGCTGCCTGGTTAAGCAGGCGGGCCACTTCGGGCAACCCGACCAGCCATTCCTGCGCGGTTGACACATGGCGCACGTGGGCCAGGGTGAACATGATGCCGCCGACAAAATCATCGCCGCTGGGGGTTAGCCCGTGGCCCAGGCCCAACAGCCGCTCCGCGCCCGCAGCAAACGCTGGCAAGTCATGCTGCTGCAAGGCTTGGCGAACCGCGTCGAAGCGGGGCACAGCATGGTTTAGCGGAAACGCCAGGTCTTGGCCCATCAGCCATAACAAAAGGCCTTTGGGTTCCAGTTGGCGCACGGTGGTTTTACCCATCCAATTTTGGGACGCCAATTTGCATGGCACATCATCCTGTACCGGGCGCGCAGTTTGCGGGCCAAAGAGGGACAAGCAGGTCGTAGCGCTTGTTTGCAATCGACCCAGGTTCAGCGCTCTCGGGCGGGGCGGTGGCAGCCAGGGTGCCCAAGCGTTGCGCGGATGATCGGTGACGCTGTGCGAGCCAGCCCACACCACCCGGCCACGCTGATAGGCGTAGGCCGTTGATTCAAAACCGGGTATCTTTTGTAGCGTCATCTCGTTCAGGGTGTCGAAGCCGACGCGTGTTGTGCTGCGAGGCCGGGCAATGGTTTGGCCCCCACTGTGATGTGGGTACCGGCCCGCCCCATCAGAGCCTCAAAGGCTTTCTCCAGCGAGGTGATGATGACCACGCCGTTGTGATTGGCCTCGGGCGATTCCTGCAAGTAGGTGATGGCGGCTTCAATCTTGGGCCCCATGCTGCCCGGCGGAAACTGGCCATCCGCCGCATGTTGGCGCGCTTGCGCCAGTGTCATGTGGTCCAGCCAACGCTGGGTGGGTTTGTTGAAATCGACCGCAACCTGTTCCACCCCGGTGAGCATGATGAGTGCGTCGGCATGCAGATGTGCTGCCAGCATGGCGCTGGTCAGGTCTTTGTCGATGACCGCCGCGACGCCTTTGAGATGGCCTTCGGGTGTCACGATGACGGGTACACCGCCGCCGCCACAGGCAATGGGCAATACACCGGCTTCCAGCAACGCGTCAATGGTGGGCAAATCGAGAATCTTGCGGGGCTTGGGGCTGGCCACCATGCGCCGCCAGCCGCGGCCTGAATCTTCGGCAAACAACCAGCCGGAACTGCGGGCCAGTTTTTTGGCTTCGGCTTCCTTGAAAAATTTGCCAACCGGTTTGGTCGGGTTTTGAAACGCCGGGTCATCGGCATCCACTTGCACTTCGGTGATGACGCATGACACCACCGCATTCATGCCGTGGTCATACAACACATTGGCAAAACTTTGTTGCAGCATATAACCCATGCCGCCTTGCGAATGCGCGACACACACATCCATCGGCATCGGTGGCAGCTCATCGGCCGTTTTGGCCATGCGGTACAAAATATTACCGACCACCGGGCCGTTGCCGTGTGTCAGCACCAGTTGCCAACCGGCCTTGATGATGTCAACAAAATGCACGCAGACTTCGCGCATCAGCTCGAGCTGCTCTTCGGCGGTGCCGGTGATGGTGGGTGGGTAGGCGGCATTGCCGCCCAGCGCGACCACGACCCGTTTGAGGGCGCTTTTTTTCACCCGTTTCACCAGGCGCTTGGGTTTGGGTCTATTGGACTCAGGCCGTTCAGTCGCTGCGGCGACCTGGCCCGCGTCAGTGTTGGTTTTTGTGCCGGTCCTCACCGCACCCACTCCCCGGCCAGCCAGGCCGCATTGGCGCTGTTGCCGGCCAGCACCATGCCAGCTTGTTGCAAGGCAGCTTCTTGCCGGGCCAGCACCTGCGGATCGAGCTCGGTGCCACAGACAAAGCCGATCACGGCCAGGTGCCGCTTGCCCTTGGCGGCGATTTTTTTGGCTTGAACAATGGCGAGAGCCAGTTCCCCTGCCGGGTTGTTATGGGCGCCCCAGCCAATCACCACGTCCAGCACGATCACGCGCACGGTCGGGTCGGCGGCTTCTTTTAGGAGCCGCTCGATACGCGCCGCCTGGTCGATCATCGGGTGCGGTCGGCCCACCGTGAATTCATCGTCGCCCAAATCCAGCGCGGTGTGGCCAAAACTGGCTTGGCGCGGGTTGGCCAGCGCCAAGGCATTGTCAATTGGTACGTTGGACCACACCGTCAAGCCCTGTTTCGCCCAGAGGAGCTGCGCTTCTGCGGCATAGGTGCCGCCCGAGTACAAGGCCCGCAAGAATTTTTGGCTGGGCTCAAACCTGTGTTTTGGGGGAATGGCGTAAACCGCGCTGGGCGTTTTTTTGCCTTTGGCCAAGCGCACCGCTTGCGCAGCGCAATCCACCAGCGTGCTGACAACCCGGATATGGCGGGCTGGCGATTTCAACGCAGCCCCCAAAAACAGCACAACCGCCGGTTTGCCCGCAGCCACCAGCGCCGCCATTACGTTGGCGGTGACGTCGGGCGCGGGTGGTTTGGAGACGATGGCAATCACTTGCGTCGAAGCATCTGCTGCCAGCAGGGCGATACCCTGTAACATCGTCGCGCCACCCACTTCGGCATACACATCGCGCCCGCCGGTGCCGATGGCGTGGCTCACGCCCGCGCCCATGCGGTGGATTTGGGTGGTAACTTCTTGCAAACCAGTGCCCGAAGCCGCCACCAGGCCAATCGTGCCCCGGCGCACGTTGTTGGCAAACCCAAGCGGCACGCCATTCAGGATGGCGGTGCCGCAGTCTGGGCCCATCACCAACACGCCCCGTTTCACCGCTTCTTGTTTGAGCGCCACTTCCTGCGCCAGCGGCACGTTGTCGCTGAACATAAAAATATTCAATCCGGCTTTGACGGCTTTGAGTGCTTCGGCAGCAGCATAAGCGCCGGGTACCGAAATCTGGGCCAGGTTGGCAGCGGCCATGTGGGCCTTGCCCATACCGATGGTGCGGGGTGCCATAGCCTCCTGTGCGGCACCCGCCACGGTTTTTTCTTGCCCTGCCAGATCGCGTTGGGCCTGAGTCACGGCGGCGGCGCAGGCGGCGGCAGTGCGGGCTTGTACCACCACCATGATGTCGCTGGGGCCTGCATCTTTTACCGCCGGCGTGAGCAACCCGGCCTCTTGCAGGATCTCCTTGTTGGCAGGGTTGCCCATTTGCAGGGTGGCATTCACCACCTCTGGCAGTGCCAGCAACTGTTGTGCCACGCGCATCAGGGCGACTGAGTCTTTGTACAAATTGGCGTGAATAAACGCCGTGCTGTGAAGGGTGGGGTTCTGTGCAGGCATAAGAGGTGGGCAACGCCAGCGTTACGCGCGGTATTTTGTCCGCTGCAGGGTGAGGGCGAAGCGATTCATGGGGAGGTTGAGGGCGATACAAAAATTGTATACACTTTGCTGACGACGTGCCTACTGGTTTCTTTCCGGTTTTAAGGCCGGTATTAGCTCCGTCACTCCAAAGAACGATATTCTGCGAGACCTCACCATGCTGCCTGCCCTGTCGCGATTGGCCAACCCTGCTTCTGCCCTGGACGAACTCAACCCGGCCCCGCGCCTGCTGATGGGCCCGGGCCCGATCAACGCCGACCCGCGCGTGCTCAAGGCCATGTCGTCGCAGCTGCTGGGCCAGTTTGACCCGCAATTCCGCGGCTTCATGCGCGACACCATGGCGCTGTACCGCACGTTTTTTGAAACCAATAACGACTGGACCCTGGTGCTGGATGGCACGGCCCGCTCCGCCATCGAAATGGTGATGATGAGCGCGATTGAGCCCGGCGACAAGGTACTGGTGTGTAGTTTTGGCCGTTTTGGCCAGCTGCTCGATGAAATTGCCCAGCGTTGCGGGGCCCAAGTGCAGGTGATTCAGGCCCCCTGGGGCACCGTGTTTGACTTGGCGCAAATAGAAGCTGCACTGAAGAGTTTTTCACCCAAATTGGTGGCTGTCTGCCAGGGCGACACCTCCACCACCATGCTGCAACCGTTGGCTGGCTTGGGCGAACTGTGCCACCGCTACGGGGCCATGTTGCAGGTGGATGCCACCGCCTCGTGCGGCGGCACGCCGTTGCCGGTGGATGCGTGGCAGGTTGATGCAGTGACGGCTGGCCTGCAAAAGTGTCTGGCCGGCCCTTCGGGTGTGTCACCCATCACCCTCTCCAACACCCTGGCGCAAACCATTTACCGGCGCCGCCACATTGAAGCCGGCTTGCGCCCCGCCGACTACACACCGGGCCCGGGCAGCCGAATCGCCAGCAACTACATGGACGTGGCCATGGTGATGGATTACTGGAGCGATGCCGGCCTGAACCACCACACTGAAGCCACCACCATGCTCTACGGCGCACGCGAATGCGCCCGCATCTTCGTGCAAGAAGGCCTGCAAAACGTCTACAACCGCCACGCTGCTGCCTCGCGTGCGGTGGTGGCCGGCCTGCAAGGCATGAATTTGAAACTGTACGGCGACCAAGCCAACAAAATGCCCAACGTAACGGGGGTGTATGTTCCCCAGGGGCTGAATGGCGACAAGCTCAGGAGCGCCCTGCTGAATGATTTCAACATCGAAATCGGCACCAGCTTTGGCCCCTTGGCCGGCAAAGTATGGCGCATCGGTGCCATGGGTTACAACGCCCGGCCCGATGCGGTGCTGCAAACCCTGGCCGCGCTGGAAGTGGTGTTGGCCGCCGAGGGCCATTCATTCACGCGGGGCGCCGGGGTTGATGCTGCTTACAATTGTTACAAATCATAATTAATTCAATAATTGATTTATTTTCATTCATTATTACTATAAATATAGTATCTAATAGCTCAATTAAGACATCAATAATATTCGAATTTCGCGGTTGTATTTGTAGTAGTATAAATATTCCTTGAATTAGGTCTGTAAAGTTGCAGCGTGATTCCGGAACACCTCCATTTCAAAATCGTGAGACCGCGGATTTCACCGCGCGCATGGGCGCTGGCCCTGATAGCGGCGTTATTCCTGCTGCAGTTTCTGGGGCCCCTGGCCCTCGCCTTCGCGCAAACCAACCCTGCGCGTGAGGGTTTGGCGGAATCGATCCTGGCCGTCAAATTGGAGCGGGGCGTTGAGCTGCGGTTGCTGGTGAACCAGCGCCTGGGCACTCGACCCGATATCGCCGTGCTGCTGTTTGCCGGTTACCCCGGTATCTTGCGCCTGCGCGAAGAGGGTGGTGAAGCCGCCCACGACATGGGTGGCAATTTTCTGATGCGGGCGCGGCGGTTTCTCAACAGCGAACAGGTGTTCACTGTTGCGGTGGATTGCCCGCAAGACCAATGGCTTGATTGTGGTGACCGCTACCGCAGTTCGGCCCAGCATGCGCAGGATGTGACGCAAGCCGTTGCGGCGGTAAAAACGCAACTGGGGGCACGCCAGGTGTATGTGGCAGGCACCAGTTACGGCACGGTTTCAACCGCTTTTTTGGCGCGTGCGTTGGGTAGCAAACGCAGCGACCCTTCGGGCGGCACAGCAGCGGCGCCAGTACCCGGCCAGATTGACGGGGCCATCCACACCGCCACCATGACCGACCCACCGCGTGGTGCGACACATGGTGTACCCATGGCCATTTTTGACTGGTCTGTGGCGCAACTTCCGCAGTTGTTTATTCATCATCAGGATGACCCCTGCCGTGCCACCCGCTACAGCAGCATCGTGGCGCGCCGGGGCACCATTCCGCTGATCAGCGTGCAAGGTGCGCAAGAACCACGCGGCGATGCCTGCCAGGCCCGCACCCAGCATGGTTTTGTCGGACGGGAACGGGTGGTGATGCAAGCGCTGCACGATTGGGTGGTACGGCGGCAAGTACCGGTCCTGATTGGCGAGCCAGACCGCTGACTCGGGCGATTCATTCTGCGGGGTGAACCGCCAAACTTCGCCTCAGGCCGGACTGGGTTCCGCAAAAATGCCCAAGCGGGCCAACCGCACACCAGCCAGACCCAGCAATCCCAAGCCCAACAAATACAGCGTGCCGGGGATTGGCAGATCTTGCTGTGGGTCGGTCGGGGTGATGATTCGGCTCATTTCGTAATAGATGTTGCGGTTGTCGCTGGACGATTCATCGGGCAGGCGCAGCGGATCAAAACTGTGGAACACCGGGTTGTTCCAGGTCAACAGGATCGATTCGCCATTCGAAAAGCTGGCCTGTGCAGTGCCACCGGCAAACACGTAGGGGCGGGCGTCCACCACGTTGCCAGTGCCACCGTGAAGCGTATCGGGGTCCAGGTAAAACGACATGAACTGGCCAGCGCCCAGCCCGGTCAGGTTGTAGGCAATGGTGCTGCTCCAGCCCGAGTCGTTGTTGTAATCACCCTGCGTCAGGGTGTAACCCACGCCTGCGCTGGCGGCTTCGTAGCTGACGAAATCCCACAGGCCGCCCGCCGTACTGCTGCCGTCGTTCATCGACAGGCTGGTCAGTGTGATGCCGGGGCTGGAGAGGTTGGTGAAAGTAAAGGCCGGGTAGGCGAAGGCGTAGCTAGGCGTCGAAGCAGGCCAGCCTGACATGCGTACTGAAAAGCCATAAGTGGGTGCCGCGAACGCTTGCGGCAGGCAAGCGGCAACGAAGGCAAGCGTGGTCAGATGTTGAATAAGGCGGGTGCAAAGGGGCATGTTGATTCTCCTGATCAACGGTCGCTTCCTTGAGGTGGAGGCGGATATCCCGGTGACCATGGCACGATGTTGCCCGCGATTTGTCAGTCAATGTATCCCCCGAACGCGGGGGGTGACATCGCGCCAACACGTCGCGCCCATTCAGGAGCGACGCTTAACTGATCATAAACGCCAGGACCGCTTCATGACAACTGGGCGCGCCAGGCGGCGGCATCAAAACCGACGGTGATGGCCCCGCTCGGCCATTCCGCAACCGGGCGTTTGATGACGCTGCTGTGCGCAACCAGGCCGGCTTTGGCAGTGGCCGGCTGGGCCAAAGTGGCCTGCGTGGCCGCTTCGAGCTTGCGGAATGTGGGCCCGCGCCGGTTGACGAGTTTTTCAAGCCCCACTGCCTCGATCCAGGCATCCAGGCGTTCGAGCGGCACCGCTTGCTTCTTGAAATCGTGAAACCCGTAGGCAACACTTTGGGAATCCAGCCAAGCACGCGCTTTTTTAACGGTGTCGCAGTTGGGAATGCCGTACAAGATCGGGTTCATAGGTGAATTGTCGCCGAGCGGGAACAGCCTTTTGCAAGGGCTGGTTTGCCGCAAGGCCGCTTTGCGCAGAACCTGAATGCTGCCTGTCTAAATATCACTTGGTGCGCAAATTACTGGCTATATTTGAGAATTTTAATCAAATATAAATTATATTATACACAAATTTACTATAAATAAAATAACTTTTTATGTAATATCAATATTAACAATATTCAAATATTTCGAAAAAATAATTTGAAAATAAATAATTGGGCCTCATTCGCCCTTGTTCAGGCAGCCGCGCGGCCCGAAACCGCGCGCCAGGTGGGCGGCCTACCAGCTCACCTCGCGGTCAGGGGTTGAGCCAATTTTGTGGATCGACAGATCTGCCCCTTCAAACTCTTCCTCCTGTGATAGCCGCAGGCCAGTGGTTTTCTTGAGCAGGCCGTAAACCACCACGCCGCCCACTAGTGCCCAGGCCACGCCCATCGTGGTGCCGATCAGTTGCGCGCTGAACGTCACGCCGCCCAAACCGCCCAATGCTTTGCTGCCAAAAATACCCGCTGCCAGGCCACCCCAGGCACCGCACAGGCCGTGCAGGGGCCATACACCCAGCACGTCGTCGATCTTCCATTTGTTTTGCGTCAAGGTGAACATCACCACAAAAATTGCCCCGGCAATGCCGCCCACCACCAATGCGCCCAACGGGTGCATCAGGTCTGAGCCGGCGCAAACCGCCACCAAGCCCGCCAAGGGGCCGTTGTGA
>JANOWY010000037.1:0-7550 GCA_031418135.1 Rhodoferax sp.
CGGCCCGCAGATGTTTGGCTTCATCCTGAAAAATTTGGGCTTGCTGAAAACCGGCAAAACACTGCCCGTGCGAATGATCGTCTTGAAAGACAAAACGACTTACGGCTTCGACATTCGGCTGGAAAAGGAAGTGAACGGGCAAGCAACGTTTACCGTGATTCCCAGCAGCTTCCTGATCCGCATGGCGATTGCGCCGATGCGCGTGGTGTATGACGCGCCCAGCGCAACGTTTGTGCGTTACGAAGGCCGGGTGCCACCGATGGAATTTGTGGCGGGCAAGCTCAAAGACCTGGACGCCCGGGTGGAGTACCAGGCTATCGAGTCGACGTACCGGTAAGAGCGCCCCTACCGGGTCAGGCAAACCACCACCGAACGGCTGGGCCGTGCAGGTGTTAAAAGGGTGAAGTCCAATAAGACTCAGCGCATCGACGCGTTCAGCTTCTCAAGCGCGCCGCCACCCGGGCAAAGCTTGGCCGCGCCCAATGAATTGAGCGGGGCAGCCGTGGTGTTGATGGCGGCGTGCAGGTCACCCGCCTCCGGGTCTACGTACAACAAACCGGTTAGCACCTCGCCCCTGGCCTGGTGCACCGCCACCTGGTGCATGGCCAGCAGGCGGTCGGTGGCGTCGTAATCGGGCATCAGTTTGCGCAGGCGCAAGATTTTGCCGTCGTGCTGCTCCACGTCGACCATGGCACCGGGTTCGTAAGCGGTGGTGATTTCGCTGCGCGGCGAGATGAAGTCGATGCGGCTCACGGCTTCGTTGTGTTCACGCACGTAGTCGTAGCTTTTAGTGCTGCCGGCGTGGTTGTTGAAAGCCACGCAAGGGCTGATCACATCGATAAACGCCGCGCCACCGTGGCCCATGGCGGCCTTGATGATGGGCACCAGCTGGGCCTTGTCGCCCGAAAAACTGCGCGCCACAAAAGTAGCGCCAAGTTGCAGGGCAATGCTGACCAGATCGACCGGGCTGTCTTGGTTCACAGCACCTTTTTTGGCCTTGCTGCCTTTGTCGGCGGTGGCCGAAAACTGGCCTTTGGTCAGGCCGTAAACACCGTTGTTCTCAACGATGTAGACCATGCGCACACCCCGGCGCATGGCGTGGGCAAACTGGCCCAAGCCAATTGACGCGGAATCGCCGTCGCCCGAAATACCCATGTAGAGCAACTCACGGTTGGCCAGGTTGGCACCGGTGAGCACGCTGGGCATGCGGCCGTGCACGGTGTTGAAACCGTGTGAGGCGCCCAAAAAATAATCGGGCGTTTTGGAGCTGCAACCAATGCCCGACAGTTTGGCCACACGGTGCGGCTCCACGTTCAGCTCATAACAGGCCTGCACGATGGCAGCACTGATGGAGTCATGCCCGCAACCGGCGCACAGGGTAGAAACCTTGCCTTCGTAATCGCGCCGGGTGTAGCCCACCTCGTTGGCCACCAGCGAAGGGTGGTGCAGCTTGGGTTTGGCCAGATAAGTCATACCGTTTCCTTGTCTTTGTCCTTGATCGGCGCAATCTTGGTGTGGGCGTGGTGCGGCTCCACCGCTATCGCATGCACATGCTTGGTGATGGCCGCGGAGATGAAACGCGCGGTAATCGGCGTGCCGTCGTAGTGCAGCACCCGCACCAGGTTGGCCGGGTCAATGTCGAGCTCGTTCACCAGCAAAGCGTGCATTTGGGCATCGCGGTTTTGCTCCACCACAAACACCTGCTCGTGCGCTGCGATAAAGGCAGCCACAGAATCGGGGAACGGAAAGGCCCGCAGTCGCAGGGCATCGATGTGGATTTCGGCTTCTTGCAGCGTATCCAGCGCCTCATGCATGGCCGGGCTAGTGGAGCCAAAATAAATCACCCCAAGCCGGGTTTTGTGGGCCGCCTTGCGTTCCACCGGCTGCGGCACCAGCGCTGCCGCAGTGGCAAACTTTTTGAGCAGGCGCTCCACGTTGTAGATGTAGTCGGGCCCGCGTTCAGAATACTGTGCATACGGGTTGCGGGTGGTGCCCCGTGTGAAATAACTGCCCTTGGTGGCGTGAGTGCCGGGCAAGGTACGCCACGGAATTCCGTCGCCGTCTACGTCTTTGTAGCGGCCAAAATCTTTGCCGGCTTCGAGCATTTCGGCTGTCATGATCTTGCCGCGGTCGTAATCACGGCCTTCGTCCCACACAAAGGGTTTGCACAGCCGCTGGTTCATGCCGATGTCCAGGTCGGTCATCACAAACACCGGCGTTTGCAGGCGGTCGGCCAGATCAAGCGCGGCGGCGGAATGTTCAAAGCACTCGGTGGGGTCTTCAGGGAACAAAAGCACGTGTTTGGTGTCGCCATGCGAGGCATAGGCACAGGCGATGATGTCGGCCTGCTGCGTACGGGTGGGCATGCCGGTGGAAGGCCCGCCGCGCTGAACGTTGATGATGGTGACCGGAATCTCGGCAAAATACGCCAGGCCAATGAACTCGGTCATCAGTGACACGCCAGGGCCCGAGGTGGCGGTAAAGGCCCGCGCGCCGTTCCAGCCCGCGCCCACCACCATGCCGATGGAGGCGATTTCGTCTTCGGCCTGGATGATGGCGTAATTGTTTTGCCCAGTGGCGGCATCGACCCGGAACTTGGCACAGTATTTCTGGAAGGCCTCTGCCACCGAGGATGACGGTGTGATCGGGTACCACGCCGCCACAGTGGCACCGCCATACACGCAACCCAAAGCGGCGGCGGCGTTGCCTTCGGCGAAGATCAAATCGCCCACTTTGTCGGCCCGCTGCACCCGGATGCCCAAAGCGCCGTTCAGATGCTCGGTAGCAAAGTTGCGCCCCAGGCGCAGCGCCTTCAGGTTGGAGTCGAGCAGCTTCTCTTTGCCTTTGTAGGTCTCGGCAAACAGCTTTTCAAACACGCCCTCTTCCACATCAAGCAGCACGCTCAGCGCACCCACGTAAATGATGTTTTTGAACAATTGGCGCTGGCGCGGATCAGGGTAAACCGCGTTGGATATTTCAGTGAGCGGCATGCCAATCACATGCACATCGTCACGGAATTTGGATTTGGGCAGGGGCTTGGTGCTGTCATAAAACAGGTAACCCCCGCTGTCAATCTCAGCCACGTCGGCATCCCAGGTTTGCGGGTTCATGGCGACCATCATGTCGATGCCGCCACGGCGGCCCAGGTAGCCTTTTTCACTGACGCGGGCTTCGTACCAGGTGGGCAGGCCCTGAATGTTGCTGGGGAAGATGTTGCGCGGGCTCACGGGCACCCCCATGCGCAAAATGGCCTTGGCAAACAGCTCATTAGCCGAAGCCGAACCCGAGCCGTTCACATTGGCAAATTTGATGACGAAATCGTTGACTGCTTCTATTCTTTTCATGCGGCTACTCCCTCTAGTTGTGGCGCTGCCTTGGCTTGCAACTTGCCTGCAATACCAAAGGGTGTCGCCTTGGGTGTGATCAGCAAAAACTTCTGCATGTCCCAAGCGCCCGTTGGGCAACGTTCAGCGCACAGGCCGCAATGCAGGCAAACATCTTCGTCTTTCACCATCACGTTGCCGGTCTTCATCACACCTGACACATACAGGTCTTGCACCAAATTAACAGCGGGCGCTTTGAGCCGCGTTCGCAAATCAGGTTCATCACCATTGGCCGTGAAGGTGATGCAGTCCATCGGACAGATATCCACGCAGGCATCACATTCAATGCAGGTGTCTTGCGTGAACACCGTTTGTACGTCGCAATTCAGGCAGCGCTGGGCTTCTTTAAAGGCCGTGGCGGCGTCAAAGCCAAGTTCGACCTCGACCTTGATGCTGGCCAGCGCCATTTCGGCCTTGGCCCATGGCACTTTGTACCGCAGGTCGTTCGAGGTGTCGTTGTCATAGGCCCATTCGTGAATGCCCATCTTGGCCGACATCAGGTTGGTCATCGGGTCGGGACGGCGGTCCACTGGCTGGCCGCTCAACAGCAAATCAATCGATACCGCCACGTCATGCCCATGCGCCACGGCGGTGATGATGTTTTTGGGCCCAAAGGCTGAATCGCCGCCAAAGAACACCTGGGCCACGCTGGATTGGAAGGTTTCCTTGTTCAACACCGGCAGGCCCCATTTGTCGAAGGCAATCCCGCAGTCTTTTTCAATCCAGGGGAAGGCATTCTCTTGGCCAACGGCGATCAGCACCGCGTCGCACTCGACAAGCACATCGGGCACGCCGGTGGGCACCAGGCTGCGCACACCTTGCTCGTTGTAGACGGCCTTCACCACTTCAAACGTCATGCCCGTGAGCTTGCCGTTGGCGTGCTCAAAGGTTTTGGGCACGTGGAAATTGATGATGGGAATACCTTCGTGCTGGGCGTCTTCTTTCTCCCAGGGAGATGCCTTCATCTCGTCGAACCCGCTACGCACGATCACCTTCACTTCGGTACCACCCAATCGGCGTGACGAACGGCAGCAATCCATGGCGGTATTGCCGCCGCCCAATACGATCACGCGTTTGCCAATGCTGGTGACATGGCCAAACGAAACCGACGCCAGCCAATCAATGCCAATGTGGATGTTGTCGGTGATGGCGTCGCGCCCCGGCAAATGCAAATCGCGCCCGCGCGGTGCGCCACAGCCCACAAAAACGGCATCGTAGCCCTCGGCCATCAAGCCCTTCATCGACTCCACTTTTTGGTTGCCCTTGAAGTGAACGCCCATGTCCAGGATGTAGCCGGTTTCTTCGTCAATCACCGATTCAGGCAAACGAAACCGGGGAATTTGCGACCACATAAAACCACCGGCTTTGGCCTCGCCTTCAAACACCGTGATGTCATACCCCAGCGGCGCCAGATCGCGTGCCACCGTAAGCGAGGCAGGCCCGGCACCGACACAGGCGATGCGTTTGCCGTTTTTGGGCGCCAGTTTGGGCATGCGTTTGGAGACATCCGATTTCATGTCTGCCGCCACGCGTTTGAGCCGGCAGATGGCAACGGGTTCGGGCAGGCCGCTGTCCTCATCTTCCACGCGGCTGCGCCTGCAAGCCGGTTCACAGGGACGATCACAGGTGCGCCCCAAAATACCGGGGAACACGTTAGACACCCAATTGACCATGTAGGCGTCGCTGTAGCGTCCCTGCCCGATCAGGCGGATGTATTCAGGAACGGGGGTGTGGGCGGGACAAGCGTATTGACAATCGACGACCTTGTGGAAATAGGCCGGATTGGCGATATTGGTTGGCAGCAAAACTGACTCCTTTAAGCCCTGTGCGTCGAATCCGCTGATTCTGGTTTCAGGGTGCTGGAAGTCTAAAGAGGCCCAGCCTGCCTAAGGTTCGGGTTAATCCCGATGGTTGTCGCATTTGTGTCTAAAAGTGAGATAAATTACGCAGCCGCCAGTTTATTAAAGGCCAGCGTGACTTCAGCCGGAGCCTGGACCAATTCGATCAAAACACCCTCACCCGCAATCGGGAACTCGTCATTGGCTTTGGGATGCAAAAAGCAGATGTCAAAACCGGCTGCACCTTTGCGAATGCCGCCCGGCGCAAACCGCACGCCTTGGGCTGTGAGCCACTCAACGGCGACTGGCAAATCATCGATCCACAGACCCACATGGTTCAGCGGCGTGGTGTGAACGGCGGGCTTCTTGTCGGGGTCAATCGGCTGCATCAGATCGACCTCTACCTTGAAGGCACCTGCCCCCATGGCGCAGATGTCTTCGTCGACGTTTTCACGTTCACTGACGAAGTTGCCGGTGACCTCAAGCCCCAACATGTCTACCCACAATTCACGCAGCTTTGTTTTACTGGGGCCACCGATGGCGATTTGCTGGATACCCAGCACTTTGAAGGGCCGGCTCATGCGGGCGCAAGGCGGCGCGCCGCCAAGTAGGTGACACCTTGGGCCACCGCCGCTTCGGTGTGAACGGTTTGCCTCGGCAGGCGAAACACGTCCCCGGCGCGGTAACTGGCCACAACACCGGCTACACCGATGTCAATTTGCCCGGCGGTAATGAGGGCAAAGGCATCAAAGGGATGGTCGTGATTGCCCATTTGGTAGCCCACCGCTTTGCTGACCTCAACCGGCGCAGCGTAGCCATTGGCCAGCGCCTCGGCTTCAAATTCGCTTTGTGTCATGTTTTTTCCTCTTTTTTTGGCAACCTGAATCAGGTCAGGCAAACTCCACAATCGGCTGGTCAACCGTGAGTGACTCGCCTTTTTGAGCCAGCACTTTGCCCACCACACCATCGGCGGCGGCGAAGAGCACATTCTCCATTTTCATGGCCTCGATCACAGCAACCCGTTCACCGGCCAACACCTTCTGGCCCGGCTGCACCGCCACATCGACCAGTAAACCCGGCATGGGCGACAGCACAAAACGGCTCATGTCGGGCTGCACCTTGAATGGCATCAGGGCCTGCAACTCGGCCATGCGTTTGGAAACCACCAGCGCATCAATGCGCGTGCCGTTGTGCTGCATGCGCAGCGCCAACGGGTTTTTGGGCGTGCCGCGCTCAACCTGTGCCGTGAAGGGCAGGCCATTCACCGTGCCCACAATGCAAATGTCATTCAGCCGAGAATTGCTGCGGATTTCATAGCTATTGGTACTGGTCTTTACTCTGGCCGAGCCGGTTTCTCCTTCGAACTCATCGACATGAACCGGGTGGTAGGCATGTTGGCCGTTATCCGCCAAGGTGATCACCACATAGTCTTTGCCCGCGTTCACGGCATAGCCTGGCAGTTGCCCGCTCAGGGTGGTGGCGCGCTCGCGCGATTTGCGCCGTACAAAAGCGGCCAGCGCCACCAGAAATTCCGGGTCGGTGTGCGGCACGTCTTCCGCCCGAAAACCTTTGCTGTAGTTTTCAGCAATAAAGCCGGTATTGAAATCGCCCGCCATGAACTTGGGGTGCGCCAACAAGGCCGACTGAAACGGAATATTGCTGCTGATGCCGCGAATCACAAAACCATTCAGCGCCTCGCGCATCTTGCCAATCGCCTCATTGCGGTCTTTGCCGTGCACGATGAGTTTGGCAATCATCGAGTCATAAAACATCGGGATTTCGCCGCCATCTTGCACGCCGGTATCAACCCGCACGCCGTGCAGGGCAGCGGTGTTGGACTGGAACATGGTCTGCTTGGGCGGCTGAAACCGCACCAGCCGACCGGTAGACGGCAAAAAGTTGCGGAACGGGTCTTCGGCGTTGATGCGGCATTCGATCGCCCAGCCGTCACGCTTGACGTCGGCTTGCGTGAGCGGCAGTTTTTCGCCCGCCGCCACCCGAATCATCAGCTCCACCAGGTCCAGTCCGGTAATACATTCGGTCACCGGGTGCTCCACCTGCAAACGGGTGTTCATCTCCAGAAAGTAAAAGCTCTGGTCTTTGCCGACCACAAACTCCACCGTGCCCGCGCTTTGGTAATTCACCGCTTTGGCCAGCGCCACCGCCTGTTCGCCCATGGCCTTGCGGGTCGCGTCAGAAATGAACGGCGACGGCGCTTCTTCAATCACTTTTTGGTGCCGCCGCTGAATGGAGCATTCGCGTTCGTTCAGGTACAGCACATTGCCATGGCTGTCGCCCAGAAGCTGGATTTCAATGTGGCGCGGCTCTT
>JANOWY010000038.1:0-1947 GCA_031418135.1 Rhodoferax sp.
CGGGCACGACGCGGCCGTGCAACGGCAGGATTTGGTCGACGCCCAGCTTTAAGCGTTCAATGTTTTGAACCAAATTCACATGCAGGGCGTTGGGTACGGCGGGCGCGGGCGCGTTGGGTGCGCCGGGGGTGTAGGCATCGGCTTCAATCAGCAGTTTTTCAACGGGCAGGTAGACCATGTTGAAGCCATGGGCGTGCACGCTGCCTTCGATGAAATACACCTCCACATGGCGCTTGCCGTCGGTGAAGACACGTTTGCCGTCCACGCCGCTCACGGTGGCGCGTTTGCCGGATTTGGCCAGAGCGTCGGGCGCTATGGTGTTGGGGTTGGCAAAAATCCGCTCAAAGTAGGGCCGTGCCATGGCACTGCCGACAATCTCGGCGCCTTCTGCCGCCGCCGTGCGCAGGCCGCCTGCATGGTCAAAGTGGTGGTGGGAATTGATCACGTAACGAATCGGCTTGCCGGAGAGCGCCTTCACCGCAGCCAGCATGGCCGAGGCGCGGCCATCGTAGAGCGGGCTCTCCACCACGATCATGTGGTCGGCCATCTCGATGGCCACACTGTTGTGCGAGCCGCCAGCCACAAACCAAACACCGTCGGCCACTTTTTCTGCCACCGCGCGCTCGGCAAAGGCGGGCACCAACGCGGGGATTTCGATGTTGACGGACACATTGGGTTTGACTTCTTTCACGGCCAGGTCAAACACCTCGTAGCCGCCCATGTTCTGGCGGATCTTCATCGGGAACTGCACGCCGTCCACACTGCGGTAGTCGCTGTACCAGGTGGTTGTGGCGGTGTCACCCATCACCGGGCTGGGCTGCACGGATTCAACCCGCTCGACCAGGTTGCTGGCGTTGATGTACGCTGTGGCGGTGAAATAGCCCGGCTGGCCGAAGGCCACGGCGGTGTAGGTCTGGCCGTTCTCGGACACCTTCCAGGCGCCGTTGTTGCTTTTCATGGCGGCCTTGATCGCACCGTGCGGCGAGGTCCATAGATCATGCACACGGCCACTCACGGCCAGAGGGGATGCCTGGGGCGCCGGGCCAGCCATGTTCCAGGCGCTGGTGCCCTTGAGCAGGCCAGTGCCGCGCTGTTCGCCGGTGCCCATCAGGGGCAAAGCACCGCCGCCGGTGGGTTCGGCCCGGTTCTGGGCGATGTCTTGGCGCAGCGCGCCGCCTTCGTAGTCCATCACGCGGGAGAGCATGGTGACATTGAGTTTGGGCCAAGCCATGCCCGGCTGGTAGGCCTGGCCGAAGATGCCGCCACTGCCTGCCGCGTCAAACTGGATCGATTTGAGGTTGACGCCGCCCATGGCGGCATTGGCCTGGCCCAGTGCCGTGGGGGCGTCCACCGACTGCATGGAGGCGCATGATGCCAACGCCAAGGCGCTGGCGATCAGCAGTGGGCCGACCAGTGGCGGGCGGGTCGGCAGAAGGGTAGGGTTGTCGGTTGTCATGCAGTCTCCTGAGAAGGGGTGGGGCCGCCGCGCAAAGGAAGCGTACGGCGGGCCTGTCTAGGAAACAATTTCACGACAAAGGTTCAGGTCGGGTACTCCGTAGATACCCGTAACCGGGATGCCATGCCCGCTCAAAGGCGAATCAAAAACCGACCGTTCCGTTCAAGGTGGCTTGCGTCACAGCCGGGGACCCGCCGTTGACAGTCGTGGCAGCAAAGGTGATGGTTTTGGCCGACGTGCTGACGGTCACACCGGTGCAGGGTCCGCAAACCGCCGAGAGGTAGTTGGGCAAAGTGGGTGACGCGCCAAAATGCAGCGACACATCGGTGACAGCACCCGTGGCGGTGACGAACACCACACTGAGGTTGTCGCCCGAACCGCCCAATGAACCGACCACATTGGTGTACGAGGTGCCACTGGCGGGCAGGCAGCCAACAATGGTGTGAAAACGGTGGCCAGCGTGACCGCAACCGTTTCCACGTCAGGCGGCA
>JANOWY010000039.1:0-5264 GCA_031418135.1 Rhodoferax sp.
CTCACCTTGGCGGGTTACAACAACGTTACGCAAGTGGTCAGCCCGGGTGAATACGCCGTGCGGGGTGGCTTGATTGACCTGTTCCCCATGGGCAGCCTGGTGCCATACCGGGTCGATTTGTGGGACAACGAGATCGACAGCATCCGCACCTTTGACCCCGACAGCCAGCGCAGCCTGTACCCGGTGCCTGAAGTGCGCTTGCTGCCCGGCCGCGAGTTCCCCATGGACGATGCAGCCCGAACCAAGTTTCGCAAACGCTGGCGCGAACTGCTGGAGGGCGACCCAACCAAGAGCCGCATTTACAAAGACATCGGTATTGGTGTGGCCACGGCCGGTATTGAATATTATTTGCCGCTGTTTTTTGACGACACCGCCACTGTGTTTGACTACCTGGGCGCGGGTACTGCACACGCCGCAACGCTGGTTCTGCACGGCGACCTGGAAACCGCCTTCAACAACTTCACGCAAGACGCTCAGGAGCGATACCGTCTCGCCCAGGGTGACCCGGAACGCCCGGTTTTGCCGCCGGATTCGCTGTTTTTGAATGCCGAGCAGTTTTACCGCCTGGGCAAGCCGTTTGCGCAACTGGGCATTCGGCCACGTGCAAGCTTGCCACCAGCGGGTTCCGCAACACCGGGCGCGCCAGGTGCAGACGAACCATCGCCTTACCCCGAGTTTGAAGCTCTGCCCAACCTGACGGTGATTCGCGGCGCAGACGACCCACTGGCTGCGCTCAAAACCCACGCCCGCAACACCCAGCAACGCCTGCTGATCCTGGCCGAGAGTGATGGCCGGCGCGAAAGCCTGCTGGATTTTCTGCGGGCCTCGCAGCTCAGCCCGCCCGCTTTTGATTCGCTGGAAGACTTCCAGACCAGTGCCGAGCCGTTGGGCATTGCCACTTCTTTGCTGCAAACCGGCTTCAGTTGGCTGCCCGACGGGGTCGATGGTTCGGCAGGTGGCATAGACCTGGTCACCGAAACCGAACTCTTCGCCGCCGGGCCGACCTCGCGGCGCAAGAAAAAGCAAGAGCAGGTCAGCGATGTCGAAGCGCTCATCAAAGACCTGAGCGAGTTGAACGTGGGCGACCCGGTGGTACACAGCGCCCACGGCATTGGGCGCTACCGCGGTTTGGTCAACCTCGATTTGGGCCAGGTTCAGGCCAATGGCGAACCCGAAATCCAGGAGTTTTTACACCTCGAATACGCCGAAAAAGCCACGCTGTATGTGCCCGTGAGTCAGCTGCAACTGATCAGCCGCTACACCGGTGTCAGTGCCGATGAAGCGCCCTTGCACCGCTTGGGCAGCGGCCAGTGGGAAAAAGCCAAACGCAAGGCCGCCGAACAAATCCGCGACAGCGCTGCCGAGTTGCTGAACATTTACGCCCGCCGCGCCGCGCGCGAAGGCCATGCCTTTCGCTTCAGCGCGAGTGACTACGAAACATTTGCCAACGCTTTTGGTTTTGAAGAAACGGCGGACCAAAAAGCCGCCATTCACGCCGTTATACAAGACATGGTCAGCCCGCGCCCGATGGACCGCCTGGTCTGTGGCGACGTGGGTTTTGGCAAGACCGAGGTGGCGCTGCGGGCGGCGTTTGTGGCCATCACCGGCGGCAAACAGGTGGCCTTTTTGGCCCCCACCACCTTGCTGGCCGAACAACATTACCAGACCCTGGTAGACCGCTTCAGCAAATGGCCGGTGAAGGTGAGCGAGGTGTCGCGTTTCCGCTCCGGCAAGGAAGTGACCGCCTCCCTCAAAGGCCTGGCTGACGGCACGGTCGATATTGTGGTCGGTACCCATAAGCTGCTGAGTGAATCGACCAAGTTCAAGGATTTGGGCCTGCTCATCATCGACGAGGAACACCGTTTTGGTGTGCGCCACAAAGAGGCCATGAAAGCCCTGCGCGCCGAGGTGGACGTGCTCACCCTCACCGCCACGCCCATTCCGCGCACGCTGGGCATGGCGCTGGAAGGCCTGCGCGACCTGAGCGTGATTGCCACGGCACCGCAACGCCGCCTGGCCATCAAAACCTTTGTGCGAACCGAAGGCAATGGCGTGATCCGCGAAGCGGTGTTGCGCGAATTGAAGCGTGGTGGCCAGGTTTACTTTTTGCACAACGAAGTCGAGACCATTGAAAACCGCCGCGCCAAGCTCGAAGAACTGCTGCCCGAAGCCCGCATCGCCGTGGCCCTCGGCCAAATGCCCGAGCGGCAGCTAGAGGCCGTGATGCGCGACTTTGTCGCCCAGCGTTACAACCTGCTGCTGTGTTCCACCATCATCGAAACCGGCATCGACGTGGCCACCGCCAACACCATCGTGATGAGCCGCGCTGACCGTTTTGGCCTGGCGCAATTGCACCAGCTGCGAGGCCGCGTGGGCCGCAGCCACCACCAAGCCTATGCCTACCTGATGGTGCCCGACAAGGAACACCTCACCAAACAGGCGGCGCAACGGCTGGATGCTATTCAGCAGATGGAAGAACTGGGCAGCGGTTTCTACCTGGCCATGCATGACCTGGAAATCCGTGGCGCCGGTGAAGTGCTGGGCGAAAACCAGAGCGGCAACATGCTGGAGGTGGGCTTTCAGCTCTACAACGAGATGCTGGGCGAAGCCGTGCGTTGCCTCAAGGCCGGCATTGAACCCGATCTGATGGCCCCCATGAACGTGACCACCGAAATCAACCTGCATTCGCCCGCGCTCTTGCCCGACAGTTATTGCGGCGACGTACACATGCGCCTGTCGTTCTACAAAAAGCTCGCCACCGCCAAAAACACCGACCAGATCGACGCGCTGCTCGAAGAAATAGTCGACCGCTTCGGCAAACTGCCGCCGCAGGCGCAAACCCTGCTGGACGTGCACCGCCTGCGCGTGCTGGCCAAGCCCTACGGCGTGCTGAAGGTCGATGCCTCGCCCACCCTGACCACCATCACCTTCAAGAAAGACCCGCCGATCGATTCGATGCGCATCATCGAGCTGATCCAGAAAAACCGTTACATCAAACTGGCCGGCAACGAAAAACTACGCATTGAACTGGCCCTGCCCGAAGCCAAAGACCGGGCGCAAACGGTGCGGGATGTGCTCAAAAGGCTGGGGCAGCCGAAGGTGGCAGCCAATGCAATCGCTTTGGCATAGGCCAAGACATAGGCTAAAATTGCATCATTAGCTGCCTTACTAGGAGAAGTGTCATGCACAAAGTTTCTGAAAAACTCAACGAATACGCCAGCAGTGACTCCACGCGTCACGTACGCCTTTTCCGCAATGGCGCAAATCAAGCGGTGCGAATACCGCGCGAGTTTGAATTGGATACCCAAGAAGCCATCATGCGCAAGGTTGGCAATACCTTGGTGATTGAGCCGGTCAAGCCCAGTTTTCCAAAAGGTTCAAGAGAAGCCGTGTTGCAGATGCTGGATGAGTTGAGAAAACTCGGGCCCACTGACGAGGAGTTTCCGGATGTTGACGAGGGTCTGCTGCCGCTGGATGACATCATCCTATGAGCACAACCTTTCTGCTAGACACCAACACCATCAGTCACATCATGCGTCAACCGGATGGGTTGGCCGCCAAACGGGCAGATCAGATGGGTGCCAATGAGCGCTTGTGCACCAGCGTCATTGTTCAGTTTGAATTGCGGTTCGGTCTTGCAAAAAATCCGTCTCAACGGCTGCAGACTTCCTACGATGTCACCATGGCGGGGATTGATGTTCTCCCCCTGGAAGCCAGCGCAGCCGCAGATTACGGCCGTATTCGCGCGTTGTTGGAGTCGAAGGGCAAACCCATTGGCGCCAACGACCTCCTGATCGCCGCACACGCGCTCGCGCTGGATGCCACACTTGTGACGGATAACGAGGCTGAGTTCCGCAGGGTGCCGGGTTTGAAAGTTGAAAACTGGTTGGTTGATGCATGAGCACGCCCAATGACTTGCTGAAACACACGCCCCAAACACTATGAATTGACCGCCGTTCCAATCACCCATTGAGGTTTTTATGCTCAGCCAACTTGAATACGTCGAAGCCCAGGTCATGCAACTTACGCCAGTCGAGCGGAACCACTTGTTGGAACGTATTATTCTCAGTCTCGACGCCGGTGCTGGTGCCGATGCTGATGTACAGGCGGCGTGGGAAAAAGTAGCAGACCAGCGCGAGGAAGACATAACTGCGGGGCGTGCGCACTGGGTTGACGGCGACGAAGCCATGCAGCGACTACGCGCCAGACTGGTGCGATGAATTTTTTCGTCCCCGATGAAGCTATCGGCAACATCGTGGCGGGGTAAATACCGACTGTCTGATGTGGTCTAAAGATAATACGTCAGTTTGTTCACATCAATAAAGCACAGTAAGCTATAAAATAAGTAGCAAAAACGATATGTCAAAACCCATTTTGAACTCCCCCACGCCCGACCAGCTCAAATTGGACATCCTTCGCCAGCACTTTCCGCAAGCGCTGGAGACTGACGCCCAAGGGCGCATTCGGGTCAACGCTGCGGCCCTGCAACTGGCGCTGGATCCCACCAACCCGGCGGGCATTCAGGTGGAGGAAGATGGTTATGAAATGCGTTGGGTCGGCAAGCGCGAGGCCTACCACAGCGCTTTTGTGCCGGTGCAAAAAATCGTGGAACCGCAGCCTGAGCAAAGCAAATATTGGGACACGACAGGCAACCTGCTCATCAAAGGCGACAACATCGACGCCCTGCGCCTCTTGCGCCACAGCTACTTTGGCAAAGTCAAACTCATCTACATCGACCCGCCCTACAACACCCAAAGCGATGCCTTCATCTATCGAGACGATTTTTCTGCCAAACAAAGCGAGGTGCTGGCGCAATTGGGCTACAACGCCGACAACATCGACTACATCAAAAACATTTACGGTGCCCGCACGCACAGCGGCTGGCTGTCGTTTATGTACCCCCGTTTGTTGTTGGCCAAAGACCTGCTGCGTGATGACGGGGTGATATTTATTTCGATTGATGACAACGAGCAGGCGCAGTTGAGATTGTTGTGCGATGAAGTGTTTGGGCAGGATAACTTTGTGGCAAATGCGCTTTGGCAGAAAAAATACGCCGTGTCCAATGACGACCCTGGCATTGGAGTAATGCACGACCACATACTGATTTACCAAAAATCAGACAAATTTCAACGTAACTTGATGCCCCGACTTGATTGGCAGAAAGCAAGATACACGAACCCAGATAACGATCCCCGTGGCCCATGGGCGGCAGACAACTATGCAAGCAACAAATCAAAAACTGAACGCCCCACTCTTTGGTATCC
>JANOWY010000040.1:0-10885 GCA_031418135.1 Rhodoferax sp.
GAGCGATGGCGATGCCGTCGAAGGGTCGGCGGATAAGCCAGAGGGACGTTCAGGGCGCCATCCTCGCGAACGTGGATGTGAAGGCCGCGAAGCTAATAACCGATGAGCACGATTACTACTTCGGGATGGAGCGCCACCTACCGCACGGCGTCATTCGTCACAAGAGTTCGGGGCGTTTTGAAACCGAGTCGGTTGGCAACTTGTAGTTGAAGCAGCTTGCGATGAGCAATCCGCGTTTGAAACGGGTCGTTGATCCAGCGGGCATGACGCAGCATGGCATACGCGCCGTGAAGGATTTCGTTGAACTCGGCCTCAACGTAATCAAGCGAGATGGCTGAAGACTGCCCGCCCCAGATGATGTGCCGCCTCTTCGTCAGGCGCAATCTCAGGAAACGTCGTTGCCATCAGCTGGGCCGGTTTCCAGGCAAACAAAACACCACCGAAGTCGAACACCACGTTCACTGGATCGGCCCGACGATCAAGGCGTAGCCAGGCGCTGGATCAGACCGGCGGTGGAACCATCCAGACCTGCCACGTTGCGGCTGGCCAGGCGCACCTCCACGTCTTTGGCAAGCACCTTGCCAAGCTCCACGCCCCACTGGTCAAAACTGTTGATGCCCCATACACTGCCGCTGACGAACACACGGTGTTCTTGCAAGGCAATCAATGCACCCAGGGACTGCGGTGTTAGCTCATCCAGCAGCAAAAATGTGCTGGGCCGGTTGCCCGGGAAGTTCCGGTGTCCACCAGCATCGGTTTGGCCCAACATCAGTGCCTGGGCCTGGGCCAAAACATTCGCCAACAACAGCTCATGGTGCCGCGCCAGATGATGATGTGGCTTGCGAACCGCGATGAATTCAACGGGCACCACATCGGTTCCCTGATGCAGCATTTGAAAATAGGCGTGCTGCCCATTGGTTCCCGGTTCTCCCCACAAAACCGGGGCCGATTGAAACGGCAAGGCCTGTCCCTGCATGTCAACTTGTTTGCCGTTGCTTTCCATTTCAAGCTGTTGCAGATAGGCCGGTAAACGCCGCAAAGCGCTGTGATAGGGTGAAATCGACCGGCTGGTGAAACCATGGAAATTGCGGTACCAGATATCGATCAAGGCCAGGCGGACAGGTAAATTCTGGTTCAGTGGAGCCGTCTGAAAATGCTGATCCATGGCATGAGCGCCGGCCAACAGGGCACGGAAGTTGTCAGTCCCGATGGCAATGGCAATGGGCAACCCAATCGCCGACCACATCGAATAACGACCACCGACCCAATCCCAAAACCCGAAAGTAGTGGTCACACCAAAAGCATTTGCAGCAGCAACATGGGTCGTGAGAGCCGCAAAATGCCGCGCAACGTCAGTGCCACCGTTCGCCTCAAACCACGCTTTGGCGGACAGCGCGTTGGTCATGGTTTCGATGGTGGTAAACGTCTTGCTGGCGATCAGAAACAGGGTGTTTTTGGGCTTGATCTGCTTAAGCACTTCCGCCAACTCATGACCGTCCACGTTGGAAACAAAATGGAAACGTTTGCCCGGCAGAACAAAGTCATCCAGTGCCACTACCGCCATTTGCGGCCCCAGATCCGAGCCCCCGATGCCGATATTCACGATATCGGTGATCGCCGCATCATCGCGCACGGCTGCTGCGTAGGCCAGCATGGCATCCAGCGTCTGCAAAACTGCTGCGTGTTCGGGGCGATCAGAAGCAGGACTCCTGAGCAGCCAGTGCATGACGGCCCGGCCTTCGGTTTCGTTGATGGCGACACCGGCAAACATCGCATCACGGTGGGCCGCCACGCCACAAGATTGCGCCAAAGCCAACAAAGTGCCCTCAATCTCACGTGTCAACAGATTTTTGGAAAGGTCTGCAAAAACATGCGGTGCTGACTGGCTAAAGTAGGCAAACCGTTGGCTATCACCCTGGAATTCAGTTCGCAAATCCAGTGTGCGCCCCGATTCAGAAAACAGCGTGTTCAGTTTCTCCCACACCGGCGTTTGATCGCAACGGTGTTTTGGCAGTTGATGTGGCGCAACCGTCATGCAGACACTATCAGCTTCTCAAGTTTGATGGCATCGGCACAAAACGCCCGAATGCCTTCAGCCAGTTTTTCAGTGGCCATGGCATCTTCATTCAGCGCAAACCGAAAACCTGCCTCATCAAAATTGACGGTTGGCAAATCCAGCTGGCTCGCTGCCTGCGCATTGAGGGCTGGCGCAAGGGGTGTCTGCGAATCAGCCAGCAACGCCAGCAGATCCGGGCTGATGGTCAACAAATCACACCCCGCAAGGGCCACGATCTGGCCCACGTTTCTGAAACTTGCTCCCATCACCTCAGTTGGAATGCCAAAGCGCTTGTAGTGGTTGTAAATCTGGCGCACCGATTTCACACCCGGGTCGTTGGCACCCGCGTTGTCCGCTTCTACCCAAGCAGCACCAGCCGACTTTCTGTACCAGTCGTAAATGCGGCCGACAAAGGGTGAAATCAGCTGCACCCTGGCCTGCCCACATGCCACGGCCTGGCAGAACGAGAACAGCAACGTCAGGTTGGTATGAATGCCGCGGCGCTCCAGCCGTTTGGCAGCTTCAATGCCTTCCCAGGTTGCAGCGACCTTGATCAGCACGCGATCCACCGGAATACCTTCAGCTTGGTAGAGTTCAATGATGCGTTCACCACGGGTAAAGCTTGCATCGGCATCAAAGCTCAATCGCGCATCGACTTCTGTGGAAACACGCCCGGGTATCAATTGCAGGATTTCACACCCAAAACGAACCAGCAGGCGATCCATCACCTCATCCAGCGGGCGGCCCCGGAATTTGGCCACCGTGTCGGCCAGCAAGGGCTGATAGTCTGCCTTTTGAACGGCCTTGAGAATCAACGAAGGGTTGGTCGTGGCGTCTTGCGGGTGAAACACACCGATCTGGTGGAAGTCCCCCGTGTCGGCGACAACGGTGGTGAATTGTTTGAGGGCTTGTAGCTGATTCATGCTTGAATTATGCTGCGCCAGGCAGCCGCATTTTCGACAGTATTTGACAAAATCTATCCGGTGCGACAGTGGTTATCTAACCATCTGAACCACAGAAACGCCATGCCCGGCCAAGGTCAGTTTCACGTCCTCCCCCGGCGCCAAAACATCCTGAAGATCGGACGAAACGACGAATATCTTGCCCAAGTCAGTTTCAAATGTGTATTCGTGAAAACTGCCCAGGTAAGCGGCCTTGACGAGCCGGCCCAAGACACATGCGCCACCATCGAAGGCAGTGCGATGAATCTGCCAAGCCTCGGGCCGCACCGCGACCTTCACTGCACCGTCTCCCGCAGTCTTTGCCACGCCGGCTTTTTCCGCAATCGGCAGCGGCCCCAACATCACCTGGCCATGGCTATCCCGCTGTGCAGGAAAAAGCATGGCTTCGCCCATAAAACCCGCCACAAATTCGCTACGCGGGCGCTCGTACATGTCTTGCGGTGTACCGCGCTGCGCAATCCGGCCTTCGTTCATCACCACGATCTGGTCGCTCACGGCCAGCGCTTCGCTTTGGTCGTGCGTGACGTAAGCCACCGTCAACTTGAGGCGCTGCTGCAAAGAGCGGATTTCTTCCCGCATTTCACGCCGCAAACGGGCATCCAGGTTGCTCAAGGGTTCATCAAACAACAAAACCGCCGGCTCCAGCACCAACGCCCTGGCCAACGCTACCCGTTGCTGCTGGCCCCCGGACAACTCGCTGGGCAGCCGGTCTTGATAATGGTTCAGACCCACATTGGCAAGCGCATCCATTGCGCGCTGACGGGCGCTTTCTTTGGCCACGCCCGACATCTTGAGCCCGTACTGGACGTTTTCAAAAACGTTCATGTGCGGAAACAAGGCGTAACTCTGGAACATCATGCTGACATTGCGTTCTGCGGGCCCCAGTGTGGTGACGTCCCTGCCGTCCATGATGATTTGTCCGCCGCTGGGTGATTCCAGCCCTGCGATCATGCGCAAGGTGGTGGTTTTTCCGCAACCCGATGGTCCCAAAATAGTCGTGAGACTGCCTTTGGGAATTTCAAAGCTGATGCTGTTCACCGCCAGCGGTGCGTCCGGGCTCGTGCCATACCGCTTGGAAATATCTCGGAATTCAACGCCGTGATTCATGGGTCTTTGCCTCAGATTAATTCAACGCCAACTCGATAACTCAGCAATGGTTCTGGAATTCCAACTGTCTGCTTCAATGCGTCAAGGCGGCCACATTGGTCCCGCCTTTTCGTCGTCCCAATTTCCGTTCGCCCACCAGAAACTGAATCAGCGCAATAGCCGCGGACATCAACAGGATCAGCACCGTGCAATAGGCCAAGGCCACCCCATAGTCACCGTTGCCGACGCGGCCGATGATGTAAGTCGTTGCCAAATCGTTTTCAGCAGTGACCAAAAATATCACCGCACTAACGGTTGTCATTCCCCGCACAAAGCTGTAAACCAAGGCCGCCACCAAAGCAGGCTTAAGGAGAGGCAACACCACATGACGCAAGGTCTGTACGGTGGATGCCCGCAGCATCAGCGAGGCTTCATCCAGTGATTTATCCAGTTGTTTGAGCGCCGCGGTGCCGGCCCGCACACCAACCGGCAAGTTGCGGAACATGAAACACAAGACGATGATGAGACCCGTACCCGTAAGCTCTACAGGTGGCACGTTGAACGCCAGGATATAACTGACGCCCAGCACCGTTCCCGGGATGGCAAACGCCAACAGGGCGGCGAATTCGAATAATGCCCGCCCCCTGAATTCCACGCGGGCCAACAAATAGGCAATCAGCAGCCCAGCCGCTGCGGTGATAGGTGCCGCAGCACCCGCCAGCTTGACGGTGGTAAACAGCGAGTTCCATGCGGTGCCGGCCCAAACCAGCCCATGTTGCCCCCAGTCGAGCGCAAAAGCGGTCCGGAAATGGTTCAAGGTGACTGTGTAATCACGACCCCAGGTCTGAACGAAACCACCGGCAAAAGCGAACAGGTAAACGACCAGCGTGAACACAAGCCAGGGGTACACCACCCAATGCAGCGTGCGGCGTACACCGTCCGGCAATGGCATGGCCAACCCTGAGTCACCTTTGCCGCTGACGGTAGTGTAGTTCTGGTTGCCCAGCAGCCCGCGCTGAATGGCGAAAACAGCCAAGGCAAACAGTGTCAATATCCAGGCCAGCGACGCAGCGCGGCCCTGGTCCAACTGCGCGCCCACGATGGCAAAGAAGATGTCCGTGGATAGCACCGCGTACTGCCCGCCCACCACAATCGGATTCCCAAAGTCGGCAATGCTTTCAATGAAACCGACCAAAAACGCATTGGCCAGGCCTGGCTTGAGCAAGGGCAATGTCACCGTGAAAAACGTCGCCTTGCGGCTGGCGCGCAAGGTTTGAGCGGCTTCTTCGAGGCTCGGAGACACGCCTTGCACCACGCCGCGCATGATCATGAATGCGATCGGAGTGAACGAGAACATTTGGGCCACCCAAATACCCAAAAACCCATAAAACCAGCGCGTAGGCTCGATGCCAAAGGCATATTCAAGAAATTGGTTGGCAATGCCTGCGCGGCCAAACAGCAATATCAGGCCAAGCCCCACCACAAACGGCGGCGTGATGATGGGCAGCAGGGCCACCACCCGCAAGGGCGTTTGCATGCGGGCGCTCGCACTGCGTTCGGCCATCAGGGCCATCATGGTGCCCAGGACGGTCGTCGAGGCGGCTGTCAAGAGGGCCAATAACAGGGTGTTCCAGGCCACGCCGCACCGCACGCCCCCCGCCAGGCAGTTCAGGCCCCACACCCGTTCGTTGCCAATACGCTCGTAAATGGCCAGCAGGGACCATTTCCCCTCCTCGGTGAGAAAAGCCCCATACAACGCTTTGGACACCGGAAACGCTATGAACAGTGTCAGCATCACACTGCAGCCCAAAACAGCAGCGGCGACAAAAAGATCACCCTTGAAAAACCCTTGCCGCGCGACGCCAAATGAAAACAGCACCAGCAAAGATGTCAGGGCCAGCAAAGCCCCTATCCCCATGCCAAATTGGTTGTGTGCCAATTCGCCCAACCAAACAGTCAGCACCGCATAACTCCAGCCCTTGGCGCCGATCAGGAAGCCGCTGGCGACAAGGCTCACAAAACCAATGCCACCCCCTGCCATCAGCCACCTGGCCTGTTGCTTGCCCGCCGGAAAAGACAGCGAAACCGACGCAAGCACCAGCCCGATGAGCCCCAACAGCAGCCATTTACGGCCATGCACCATAGCCTGAACCATGCCACTGGCGGTTTCGGCGCCACCCAGTACCTGGGGCAAAACGCTGTACCAGGCTGTGTCTTGAATGGCGTACCAAGGCACGACCACGTAGGCCAACAGGCCCACCACCAACCACAGGCGAATGCCTTGATTCGACGCTTTAGCAGCCGACATTAAAACGCACCGGCGCAGTTCAACGTGGCAGCGAGTTCACCTCTTTCTCCCAGCGGGCGATCAGGCGGCGGCGCTCCGCTGCCGCACCGTACTTTGCGTAGTCGTAATTGATGAACTTGATCTTCTTGAAATCCGGAATCCGCGGGTCTACTTTGGCATTCTTGTTGGAGGGCACCTGAAACTGTTTGGCTGCCGCCGCCATCTCCTGGGCAGCTGGTGTCAGTGCCCATTCATAAAACTTCTTGGCGGCATCCAGATTGCGGGAACCCTTGATGATTGTCATGGAGCCGATTTCAGCGCCAGTGCCATCACTGGGCGTCACTGTCTCCAACGGGAAGCCCTGCATTTTTTCACCTTCGCCGTCATGCACAAAACTGATGGAGACACTGGTTTCACCCCGGGCAGTGGCCTTGATGGGTGCCGTGCCGCTGCGGGTGTATTGACTGATGTTTTTGTGCAAGGCCTTCATATAGTCGAACGCTTTGTCTTCGCCCATCAACTGCACCAGCGTCGCCACCATCGTGTAAGCAGTTCCGCTGGAAGCCGGGTTGGCCACCTGCACGTCGCCCTTGAGCGCCGGATTTAGCAAATCCGCCCAGGTTTTGGGGGGCGCCAGTTTTTTCTTGGCCAACAGTTCCTTGTTGTAGCCAAAGCCCAACGGCCCGGAATAGATACCCACGGTTTTATAACCGGACTGCGCCGCTTGTTGTTGCGCCCAAGGGTGCAGTTGCGACAGCGTTGGGGATTTGTACTCCAATGAAAGGCCAAGCTCGGCGGCGGCCAAATGCGGATCTCCCGTGCCGCCAAACCAGATGTCTGTTTTTGGGTTTTCTTTCTCGGCGTTCAATTGCGCCAGCGCTTCGCCGGAGCCCTTGAGGCTGATATTGACCTTGACACCAGTTGTGCGTGAATACACCGTACCAATCATGTTGCACCACTCGGCCTGTACCGAACAAATCACATTCAACTGGCCTTGTGCTTGCGCACTCCACGCCATTCCCGCCCACACCAAACCGACCAGAACTGACTTCATAAGTATCTCCTGCAAATAGCGGACAAGTAATTTGATTACCAATGGAGTTTAGGAGAGGCGGGACTGTTGTCCGCTAGGTATTTACGTTACGTCGGGTCGGGTGCATTAGTTTCACTGCTTGACTAAATCGTGAAACTTAGTTACATTCATTTTGCGTTATCTACTTTCATTCAGGTTCAAACACACATCATGAGTTTTGATTTAGTGCTTTTTGGTGGTACGGGTGACTTGGCATGGCGCAAGCTGATGCCCGCTCTTTTTCAGGCCTTCAGGCACGGCACCTTGCCCGTAGGGGGCCGCATCATCGGTGTCGGGCGCGACGATTTGTCGGCGGACCAATACCGCGCCCGCATTCATGAAAAGTTTGCCAATGTCGAGGCGGCCAAGCGGCCCAATGAAGAGGAGTTCACCCGGTTCGCCGCCCTGCTCGAATACGTTCGAATGGATTTGTCGCAGCCGCTCGACTACCAGGCCATGGCGGTAACGATCAACGCCCGTCGGGCTGATACCGTCGTCATGTACCTGGCAACTGCCCCGGCCTTGTTCAGCACCGTCTGCGAGCAATTGGCTGCTGCGGCTTTGAACGGCCCGCATTTCCGCATCGTTCTGGAAAAACCGCTGGGCCATGACCTGGCCTCCAACCGCTCAATCAATCAGACCGTCCGGGCCGGGTTTCAGGAAAACCAGATCTTCCGCATTGACCATTACCTGGGCAAACCAGCTGTCCAAAATCTGTTTGCACTGCGGTTTGGCAACGCCTTGTTTGAACCCCTTTGGCGGCGCGAACACATTGCCAACATCCAGATCACCATCGCGGAAGACCTGGGCGTTGAAAAACGCGGCGCTTTTTATGAAAACACCGGGGCCTTGCGCGACATGGTGCAAAACCACGCCCTGCAACTGCTGTGCGCCATCGCCATGGAGCCGCCCATCAACGCCCATGCCGACGCCATTCGGGATGAAAAGCTCAAGGTATTGCGCTCGCTCAAACGCTGGACACCCGCATCACTCAAACAAGATGCAATCCGGGGCCAATATGCCGCTGGCAACGTTGAAGGCGTGGCCGTGCCGGCTTACCGCGATGAAATGGGTGTCAGCCCCCACAGCAACACTGAAACTTTTGTGGCTTTGCGCACCGAAATTTCAAACTGGCGCTGGGCTGGTGTTCCTTTTTACATTCGCACGGGCAAACGCCTGGCCGGCCGCGACGCCCATATCGAAGTCAATTTCCGGGCCGCACCCCACCCGATCTTCACTGCGCCGGGTAATTTGGGCAACTCACTGGTCATCAATTTGCAACCCAAAGATGGATTGGAATTGCATCTGCTGGCGCAAGGCCAAAACGACCGGCGTAACGCCAATGCGCTGGCACCCGTCCAGCTGGATCTGGATTTCGACAAACGCTTTGGCTCGAACCGGGTGGGCGCGTATGAGCGGCTGCTGCTGGACGTGATTGACGGACGGCTGAACCTGTTTGTGCGCAGCGACGAACAGGAAGAGGCCTGGCGCTGGGTTGAGCCCGTCCTGGATTATTGGGCCAATGATTCACAAGGCCCGCGCCTTTACGCTGCCGGCACCTGGGGCCCCAGCGCCGCCAGCGCCATGATCGCGCGTGACGGCTACTGCTGGTCTGAAGAAGCCTGAATGTGCCCCCACCAGTCGCCCACATCATGCGGCTCACTTTCGCCCGGAAGGGCCGCGATTTCCTCATTGATCTATGCTCGATAGAATCCGCGCCTCTTTAGGTTCACTGGCGCCCGCCGAACAACGGGTGGGCAAGCTGGTGCTGGCCGACCCGCGTGCCTTTACCCGCCAGCCCGTCAGCGAGTTGGCCGACCGGGCCCATGTCAGCAAACCCACGGTGGTGAGGTTTTGCCGCAGCATGGGTTACGACGGTCTCACTGACTTCAAACGCAAACTGGCTGGCACGGTGAGCGAAGGCGTTCCCTTCATCCACCGAAGTGTGGATGTTGACGACAAAACCGGCGATGTGATGGTCAAGGTGATCGACAACACCGTCGCGGCCTTCCTCAAATACCGCAATGACGCCAGCACCCTGGCCATCGACAAGGCTGCGGCGGCCATTCTGGAAACACTGGGGCGCGGCAAACGGCTGGAGTTTTTTGGCGTGGGCAATTCAGGGGTGGTGGCGCAAGACGCACAGCACAAATTTTTCCGTCTGGGCGTCAACACCATCGCCTACAGCGACGGCCACATGCAGGTGATGAGCGCCACCCTGCTGTCAGAAGGCGATTGTGTGGTGGTCATCTCCAATTCAGGCCGCACCAAAGACCTGATCGATGCCTGCGACATCGCCCGCAAAAACGGTGCCACAACCATCACCCTCACCGCCAGTGGCTCGCCCTTGGCGAGTGCAGGCCATATCCATCTGGCGGCCGACCACCCGGAAGGCTTTGACCGTTACAGCCCTATGGTCTCGCGCCTGCTGCACCTGCTCATCATCGACATCCTGACCACCTGCGTCGCCCTGCGCATTGGCAGCGACAAACTACAACCCAAGCTGCAAGAAATGCGTGTCAACCTGCGCAGCAAGCGCTACGCTTGATCTGGCGACAGGTGCCCGCTAAAAAAAAGACACCGCCAACAACCAAGTCGGCATGTTATGCATTAAAGTATAAATTTAATATTTTGAAAAAATATTACAAAAAATATGAAATTGTTCATTAAATAAATCAACTGTTAGCTACTATTTCAATAGTATTATTGTTTTAATTAAAAAACTTATATTCATTTATTTTTATTTAATTTGTCAAAAATAAGAGCCCAAAACGATTTTTTCATTGCATCCAAACAGGCGAAGGTGACCTGCACCCATTCCCCTGCCAATCACCCCTCCAGAAATAAATGGATTTCGCGCCTGCGTGCCGGTGTCGTGATTGCCGGTTGTTTACGAAGCTGGCTTTGATGAATATCGACCAATGGGGAACACTGCTTTTGGAGCAGGTGCGCCAAAGCGCAGCCAGAGCACCTGGAGAAGATCAAACTCGCGTCAATAATCTCTCAGAATCCCGACGGCTGAAAAAACGGAAGACCGCGCCAAAAATCGAACCCCATACACAGCGCGGCCCCAGCTCGAATCATGCGCCAAGCCGCATGAACTCTGGTAGGCCGTGTAGGACTTGAACCTACGACCAAAGGATTATGAGTCCTCTGCTCTAACCAACTGAGCTAACGGCCCCAGAGGGGTGGCATTGTACGGTTTGGGCGCGACGGCTTGTGCCAACACCGCACTTCGGGGCTCTGCACCTGGCCCCACAGGTCAGCGTTGGTGGCTCAATGCGTTGCTGACCAGCTTGGAGGTGATGTCCACAATCTGGATCATGCGGTCGTAGGCCATGCGGGTCGGGCCAATTACCCCCAGGGTGCCGACGATCTGACCATCGACCTCATACGGCGCGCTGACGATGGAGAGGTCTTCA
>JANOWY010000041.1:0-1700 GCA_031418135.1 Rhodoferax sp.
AAGGTTGCCGCAAGCCGCCAGCAGCAAGGTGCTGGCGGCCAACATTGAGGTGGCAACGCGCAGCTTTGGGCGTGATGGGGCCGGATTCAAAAAGTCGGGGTTCACGGGTGTCTCCTGGTGGTTTTTTTTGGGGTTTATTCAATGCCGTGCAGGCTGCAAAACATCTTCATGCGCTGTGCCGCCAGTTCGGGCTTTTGCAGGCAGTTGGCCTGGTCTGCCAGTTTGAACAATTCGGCCAGATGCACCAGTGAACGCGTGCTTTGTTGCCCACCCACCATGGCGAAATGGTTTTGTTGCCCGTTGTGCCAGGCCATGAACACCACGCCGGTTTTGTAGAAGCGGGTAGGGGCCTGGAAGATGTGGCGTGAGAGCGCCACGGTGGGTTGCAAAATGGCATGAAAGCGGGCCTCGTTGCCGCTGGCCAGCTCGCCCAGCGCGGCGCTGGCGGCCGGGGCGATGGCATCAAAAATGCCCAACAACGCGTCGCTTTGGCCCCGGTGCGCAGATGCTGCGCCGTTTGCGGCCATCGCTCCGTTTTGCAATGCCAGGGGTGCGCCGCCCGGGCTGTTGAAACCGTCTCCCGCAATCAGCTCGGCATAGTTGAAATCATCCCCCGTGTACATGCGCACACCACCTTGTGCATTGGCGGGCAAGCGCCGGCGCATGGCGATTTCCTTGTCTTTGTCCAGCAGCGAAATCTTGATGCCATCGACCTTGTCGGGGTGGGCGTTGATGACGTTCAACGCAGTTTGCATGGCGGCATCGATGTCGCTGCTGCCCCAATAAGCTTTGAGCGCCGGGTCGAACATGTCGCCCAGCCAGTGCAAGATGACGGGTTGGCGCGCCTGGCTCAAGATGCGGTCGTAGACACGTTCGTAATCGGCGGGCGATTTCGCCACGCGGGCCAGGGCGCGGCTGGCCATCACGATCAGTTTGCCGCCGAGTTTTTCGATGGCTTCCATTTGCAGATCGTAGGCGGCGATCACTTCATCCACCGTTTTGACATCGTCCAGGTTCAGGTGATCCGTGCCGCAGCCGCTGGCTGTGAAGGCCCCCGGGAAGTCTTGCTGCGCCTCAAGCGTGCGGCGGATCAGCTCGAGCGAGGTGGGCCAATCCAGGCCCATGCCGCGCTGGGCGGTGTCCATGCTTTCGGCCACGCCCAGGCCCAGCGACCACAAATAGCGGCGGTAGGCAATGGTGGCTTCCCAATCGACCGCGCACTGCAACCACGGGTCGATCGCGGCCAGCGGATCGGCCACCACGTGGGCGGCGCTGTAAGCAATGCGGTTGAAAGCAGGGCGCGGGCCGCCTTGCGCAAGCGGCGTACCGCGCACGGTGTAGGGCTGCACAGCGCCATTGAGGTTGGGCAGCAAGAGGTTTTGTGGCATGTCAACAGTCTGAAAATGTGTATTTATCTACTATTACAATTGATATTTATAAAATAAGGCCTATTGTTCTTGTATTAATTGCACAATAAGCTATATTAAATATAACAAATAAGTCTAATATTAATACAGTTTTTCCACATCAACCCAACGCCTTTCCTTCCACGACTTCAAGGCGGCCTCCACCAATTGCACGCCTTTGGCGCCTTCGGCCAGGGAACTTCCAGGGGGCCAGGGCGGCATCTTTTTCCACCACGTGGCGGATGAAATCCTCCCACTGGATCTTGAAACCGTTGTCGTACACCTGCGTGTCGG
>JANOWY010000042.1:0-1785 GCA_031418135.1 Rhodoferax sp.
GGCGCGGCTGGCCCAGCCCGATGTCATCTTGATGGACATCAACTTGATGGACATCAACTTGCCGGGTATGAGCGGCATTACCGCTCTGGGCATCCTCACCACCGATTTGGTTACCGCACACATTCCGGTCGTAGCGCTCAGTGCCAACGCCATACCGCGCGACATCGAGAACGGTCTGGCTGCCGGTTTTTATGGTTATCTCACCAAACCGATTCACGTCAACGATTTCCTTGAAACGCTCGACAAAGCCCTTGAATTCGCCCGCCAGCAGTCTGCCCAAAGCCCCCAAAACGAAAGTGAAACCCATGCTGCTCAATGAGTCCGACATCCTGAACGCCAACATCCTGATCGTGGATGACCAGCCGGTCAATGTGGATCTGCTCACCCAACTTCTGGTCGAGGCCGGTTACACCCGCCTGTCCAGCACAGTTGACCCGCAAGCCGTGGCAGCGCTGAACCGGGAGCACCACTACGACCTGATTTTGCTGGACCTCAACATGCCCCAGATGAACGGGTTTGAGGTAATGGCAGCCCTCAAGGCCGAAGACCCACAAGGCCAACTGGCCGTCATTGTTCTCACCGCTGAGCCGGGGCACAAGCTGCACGCCCTGAAAGCCGGTGCCCGGGATTTTTTGAGCAAACCTTTTGACCTGGCCGAGGTGAAAACCCGCATCCGCAACATGCTGGAGGTACGCCTGTTGCAACAAAAGCTGGCGAATCACAACGCTGTTTTGGAACAGACGGTGCAAGAAAGAACTCTCGAACTGCGTGCCAGCGAAGAGCGTTTTCGCCGCCTCACCGAGCTGGCCTCCGATTGGTATTGGGAGCAAAACGAAACCGGCGATTTCACACAGGTGTCGGGCCCGGTGCAAGAGATGCTGGGCCTGCGCATGACCCAATTTTTGGTTGAAGCCAACGCGGGCGAGCCGACCGGCTGGAATGAAGCCCAGCGCATCGCCCTGCAAGCCAAAATTGCCGCCCGCGAGCCGTTTCTGGATTTTGCCTTCAGCCGCGTCAACGACGATGGCAGCGAGCAGCACTTTCGAGTGAGTGGCGAACCCATGTTTGACACCGCCTGCCGTTACACCGGGTACCGGGGCATTGGTGCCGAAGTCGTCAAACATTAAGCCCTGATGAGCACCCAACTCAACGCCATTCTGGCGGCCCGCATTTTGATTGTGGACGATAACGCCTCCAATGTGGATTTGCTGCAAGCGATTCTGGAGAACGCCGGTTATACCGGCGTGAGCGCCACCCAAAATTCAACCGAAGTGTGTGCATTGCACCAGGCCCAGCCTTACGACCTGATCTTGCTGGATCTGCAAATGCCGGGCATGGACGGCTTTGAAGTGATGCAGGGGCTCAAAACCATCGAGGCCGATGGTTATGCACCCATTTTGGCCATCACCGCGCAACCCGGCCACAAGCAACGGGCGCTGCAGGCCGGTGCCAAAGATTTCATTGCCAAGCCGTTTGATTTGGTCGAGGTTCAAACCCGCATCCACAACATGCTGGAAGTGCGGCTGTTGTACCAGCAGCTCAAGGCATCGGTGGCCACACTGGAATCGATGGCGATGCACGATGTGCTGACCGGCCTGCCCAACCGTCGCCTGCTGATGGACCGGCTCTCGCAGGGCTTGCTGGCATCACAACGCAACGGTGAATTCTGCGCCGTGATGTTCATGGATCTGGACAAATTCAAGCTGCTCAACGACACCCTGGGCCACGACATGGGTGACCTGTTGCTGCGCCAGGTGGCCACCCGGCTGTTGGCCTGCGTGCGCG
>JANOWY010000043.1:0-7837 GCA_031418135.1 Rhodoferax sp.
CGCGGGCAGGCCCGCCTGCAGGCTGCGGCTGCGCAGGCGTGCCCAGACCGACTGCGCGCTCAGGCGCGTGCCGTTTTGTCCCAAGAACAAAGCGGCCTGCGCCGCATCGGGCGCGCCCGCGTTGGTGTGTTGGCCACGCACCGCCAGCCAGGCCTGCAAAGCGACAATAGACGATCTACCCAGCGGCACGATGCGACGTTTGGAGCCTTTGCCCAATACGTGTGCCTCGGCACCTGGCACATCCAGCCAGCCACGGGCTGCCGGGCCAGCCTGAACATCCAACCCAGTCAGTTCGGCCATGCGCAGGCCGCTGCCGTAGAGCAGTTCAGTGATGGCCTCGTCACGGGCTTCAAGCCAGGGGTCGGCTTCGTGGTTCTGAAAACGGGCCAGTTGTACAGCTGCATCCACACTCAGGGCTTTGGGCAGCGGTTTGGCGGCCTTGGGGGCCCGCACGTCCACGACAGGGTTGGCGGCGATCAAACCCTCTTTGCCCAGCCAGTTGTAAAACCCGCGCCAGCCCGACAACACCAGCGCAATACCCCGCGCACTGCGCCCGCCTGCATGCATGCGCGCGACCCATTGGCGGATGTGGGTGGTTTGCACGGCTGGCAAGCCCAGCCCGCCCTTGGTGGCAAATTCGGAGAGCTTGAGAAGGTCCAGGCTGTATAAGGTGACGGTGCGGTCTGCCAGCCGTTTTTGTACGCGGCAATATTCCAGATATCGATCAACCAGTGGGTCTGGGCTTGCCCCCTCGCTCCCCACTGAGTGTGGTTCGCTGCCTCCTGGGGGGGCTAATTTTGGCTTCGCCACTCTCCGAGAACCTAGGGGCGGCCCGTCGGACATTTTTGCCCCCACGCTCCCCACTGCGTGTGGTTCGCTGCCCCCCAAGGGGGCTAATTTTCCTAGGGGCGGCCCGTCGGAAAATTGCTCAGGGCTCATTTTTTCAGCGCAGGCGCGAAAGCGCTGCGCTTGATATCTCGGCGATTTTTTGCAGGAAATCGGTGCCCATGTCAGCATGGAAGCGCTGCGAGTCACTGGAGGCCAGCACGATCAAACCAAAGGCTTTTTCGGCACGCACGGGCAACAGGGCGATCGACACGGCCTGTTTCGGGTCAAACAGCCAGTTGACGGCTTCAAACCCGGTGTTCAGGCCGCAAAACGGCTCGGTCAGGCTGTTGGCGAACGATTTGGCGTCCTCACTCACACCCGTTGCAAAATCTGAACTGGCATGCTGCGCAGCCACGCCCCACACCTTGATGGCCACCTGCGGAACCATGAATTGGTCGCTGATTTCACTGGCGATGATGGCCGGCAACTCGGCGGCGGTATCGGCCAAAAACAGCGAGCGCGTCCAGTTCAGGAGCTTGTCGGCCAGCAGGCTGTTTTCATTGCCGTTGCGGATCATGTCCATCACCCGGCGCTCATAACCCTTGATCTTGTCGCGCAGCATTTCGGCCTGGCGTTCTTGCAGGCTCACGGCCCGTTTGCCGTGCGGGCTGGTGAGCTGCACCGAACCCAGCAACTCAGCGTGGCGCTCAAAAAAATCAGGCGTGTTGGCGAGGTAATTTGCAATGTCGTCTTCGGTCATGGGGTTGCTCAGTGGGGAGTTGGTGTCTTGATTCAAGCGTTGGTGTATCGGATGAGGCGGCTGATCAGCCCGCATTAAAACGCGGCAGGGTGTCTTCAAAATCGTCAGGCACCTCTATTTCGGCATCAAAAACCAGGGTGGCCGGGCCACTCATCAGCACCGGTGCGCCCCAGTTGGGTGTATCGCCTTCCAGCCCCGCCCAGGCCACGTTCAGCACGCCTCCGCGCGTTTGCACCTGCACCTGGGCATCAAGCAGGCCCAGGCGAATGCCGCACACCACCGCCGCGCAAGCGCCTGTACCACAGGCCAGGGTTTCACCCGCGCCGCGCTCGTAAACGCGCAGGCGAATGTTGCGCCGCCCCAAGATTTGCATGAAGCCCACGTTCACGCCCTCGGTGAACGACGGATGGCGCTGGATGCGCGGGCCCAGGCTGGCCACGGGTGCCGCATCAACGTCTTCCACGACCAATACCGCATGCGGGTTGCCCATGGAGACCACCGCCACCGACACGATGGTGTCATCATCGCGGTCTTTTTGACGGGCTTCAACCATCAACGAAAACACTTCCCAGGCATCACCCGCCTGCGACGCCAGCCCTGGGGGCACAAACGGAATTTGCGGCAAATCAAACACCGGCGCCTGCATGTCCACCAAAACCTGGCCATTGGACTGGGCACGCAGTTCCAACAAGCGGTTCAGGGTCTGAACTTTGACAACCGATTTGTCAGTCAGCCCTTTTTGGCGCACATAAGTCATGAAACAACGCGCCCCGTTGCCGCAATGCTCTACCTCGCCACCGTCGTTGTTGTGGATTTTGTAGGCAAAATCAACACCTGGCGCAGGGGATTGCAGCACACTCAGGATTTGGTCGGCCCCTACACCAAAATGGCGATCCGCCAAAAACCGGTATTGGTTGGCCGTTAGGTTGAGCGGCGTACGTGTTTCATCGAGCACGACAAAATCGTTGCCTGCGCCCTGCATTTTGGTGAACTTGACCTTCATCGCTCGAATTATCCCTGTATCCACATTCGGATTGTCTTCGGGCGCTTTCAGAAATCCAATTCTCGGGATGCAGTGCAAGGCGCAATCTGGAGCAATACACTAGCATTGCAAGGAATTGCAACGCTGCAATGCGCCCGAAAACTGGCTTTATGAAAGTGCCCGATGCGAATCCCTGACTGGACCCCCGAACTCAAACCGCAACCGCAGGACCTGATTGCCGCGACCGAAAAGCGCCGTGGCGGCAAACTGATCGAGCTGGATCACGCGCTGATGTGGAGCGAACCCATCGCCCGTGGCTGGAACGTGTACCTGGGTGCCGTGCGCACCGGCCTGCCCACCAGCCGCAAACTGCGCGAGCTGGGTATTCTGGTGGTAGCACTGCTCACCGGCGCTGACTACGAATACAAACACCACGCGCCCGATTTTTTAACCGCGGGCGGCACACAGGCCGAACTGGATGCGCTGAACCGCTTCATCAGTGCCCACCCGCGCGGCGTGGTGGCTGATGCCGCCCTGGGTGTGCAGGAATCCGCCGTCATTGAATACGCCGTGCAAGTCACGCTGGACGTGCGCGTGAGCGACGCAGTGTTTGCCAAGATGAAAGCCCAATTCGACACCACCCAAATCGTCGAGATCACCACCGCGATTGCGGCTTACAACATGGTGGCGCGGATTTTGGTGCCGTTGGGGGTGGGCGAGTGAGTTGAGGCGGTGGCAAGCCGGGCCACCGCACGGCAAACTGCCTTCAATCGGCCTTGATATTGTTCTCTCGCACCACCCTGCCCCAGATATCCATCTGCTTTTCGATGAACTCGCGCGCCTGATCGGGCGTACCGCCCATCACGTCGATACCTTGGGTGTCGAGGCGTTTGGCCATATCCGGTTGCTTCATGATCTTGTTCAGCTCCGCGTTCATGCGCGCCACAATCTCGGGCGGTGTTTTGGCGGGGGCCAATACCGCCCACCAGGCCGGTGCTTCAAAACCGGCAAAGCCGCTTTCGGCCAGCGTCGGCACGTCTGGCAAATCAGGCGAACGCTTGCTGGTGGTCACCACCAGTGGGCGCAGCCTTTTGTTGTCAATGTGTGGCTTGGTCACAAATACCGATCCGATGGCGAGTGGCACGTGACCGGCCACGGCATCGGTCATCAAGGGGCCGCCGCCTTTGTAGGGGATATGCACGAACTCCAGGTACGCATTTTTGCCCAGCAAATTGACAGCAAGATGTCCCAAGCTGCCTGAACCAATCGTGCCGTAACTAACGCCGCCTTTGGTGCGGGCCGCAGTCACCACATCGGCAAAGGTCTTGTAGGGTGAACCCACATGCGTAGCCAACACCATCGGGGCAGTGCCTACCAGGATGACGGCGGCCAGGTCTTTTTTGGAGTCAAACGGCAGATTGGGAATCAGGCTGGGGTTGACGCCATGGGTGTCAAACACCACTGCAAAGGTGTAACCATCTGCGGGTGCGGCAGCCACTGCCGCAGCACCTATAGAGCCCGACGCACCACCCCGGTTTTCAACAATGACCGATTGCGCCAGCGCTGCACCCAAAGCGGGCGCCAGCAAACGGGCCACTTGGTCAACAGACCCGCCGGGAGGAAAAACAGCGACCAGCTTGATGGCTTGTTTCGTGGGCCATGCCTGGGCCAACACCTTGCCCGGCATCACGGCAGTGGCCAGCAGGGCCAAGGCGCCGATCAACAGGCCCAAGGCACGAATCATTCGGGTTGGTTGGTAAGGGGTCAAAAGCGGCTCCAGGGTGATTGAAATGAAAATGGCGTCGTCCAAACGCCGTGCACGCGGGGCAAACGGTGGACATACGCGGGGCGATGCCAAAGTATGGCGCACAGGGCCCACAACCTGCCACCGGACTAGCCCTAGGTTTCAGGGCAAAATTGGCCCATGCCCCGCCTAAACCAACTCCTCCATCCGCAACGCGAACCCGTTGCGACCCGGCCTGCGGCCACTGTTTTGCTGCTGCGCGATGGCACCAATGGGGTGGAGGTGCTGATGACGCGCCGCTCCATGACGGCCAGTTTTGCACCGGGGGCCTATGTGTTCCCCGGCGGTGGCGTGGACGCACTGGACGCGGCGGCACACGGGCAAGCACGCCGGCGTGCTACGCAGAGCGATTTGCACCTGACACAAGCCATCGCCGCGATTCGCGAAAGTTTTGAAGAGCTTGGCGTGTTGTTCGCCCGCCGGGCGGATGGCGGCATGGCCAGTGCCGCAGACATTGCCGCGCTGGACCGCAAGGCCCCGTTTGTTGCGCAATGCGCTGCGCGCGGGCTGACACTGGCGGCAGACGAGGTGTTTGTCTTGGCCCACTGGATCACCGACCGCGATTTGCCGCGCCGGTTTGACGTGCCTTTTCTGGTGGCCCGCATGCCCGCTGGCCAAAACCCTGTTGCGGATGAATCCGAACAGTTTGAACCGGTCTGGATCGCCCCGCAAGATGCGCTGGCGCGGCACCAGGCGGGCGATTTTTTCATCATCTTCCCGACCATTCGTACGCTGGACCGTTTGCAGGCTTTTGCCAACGTAGCCGATGTGCTGCAAGCCTGTGCGGCCAACGAGCAACCCTTATGGACCAGTTGCCCGCGTGGTGGCCTGGTAAATGGCCATGAAGAGCGCTTCATGGAACACGAGCAGGCACAGGGGTTTGGTGAACTGGAGCTGGTCAGCCCGGACGGTCAGATCGTGCACCACCTGGATTGGGGCACGAATGCGCCGGTGCGTTTGCTCAAAAACGTGACGCGCCTCACCGCGCCCAACCCCGGCGCGATGACGGGCCCCGGCACCAACAGTTACCTGGTGGGAGACCCACACACCGGGTACATCGCCATTGACCCCGGCCCGAATGATGCGGGGCACTTGGAGCGGCTGTGGCAGGCGGCGGGGGGCGACATTCGCCAGATCGTTTGCACCCATTCCCACCCGGATCATTCGCCCGGTGCCAAGCCGCTGCAAACCTTGTGCAGCACGGGTCCCCATGGCCTACCGCCGATTTTGGGTCTGGCCAGCCTGCCCACGGCGAACGACTATTCGCAGTTCACCCCCGGGCGGCAACTGGCCGATGGTGAACGCCTGACCCTGCAGGCTGACACAGCCGCAACAGATGCCAGCCACACCCTGCGCGTTGTCTACACCCCCGGCCATGCCGCCAACCACCTGTGCCTGGTGCTCGAAGAAGATGGCCTGCTGTTCAGCGGCGACCACATCCTGAACGGCAGCACCACTGTGGTGAACCCGCCGGACGGCGACATGACGGCCTACCTCGATTCGCTCGATGTGCTGGCCACAGCCTGCCAGCAAGGCCACATCAGCCACATCTTGCCTGCGCACGGCTTTGTGCTGGGTGATGCGTTGGGGGCGATCGCGCAGCTCAAGGCGCATCGGCTCAAGCGCGAGGCCAAAATTTTGAAGGTGATGCAGGCACAACCAGAAGGCAGCATGGATGACTGGGTGGAAAAGGCCTACGACGACGTGCCCACCCGCTTGTGGCCCGTGGCCAAACGTTCGCTGCTGGCGCATGTGCAGCGTTTGCAGGCGCTGAATTGAAGCCGCGGACTCGGCCCGCCGCGGGCTGACCTTTGCAAAATTGGCCTAATTTGCCAATTTATCTATTTACAATATATTTTTTTAATAAAAATCGGTTATTGTTGATAAATTTATTGCACAATGAGCTACTATAAACATAGTAAAAATGATCTAAATAAATATATTTATTTGTTAAATTATTATCAACAGAAGTTAATCAGACCAACTTCGGCATCAAACAGAAGCCCATAAACCGCGCTATAAGTCATATTCCCCCGGCGAATCCGTCAACACGCGCAAATCCAGCGGCCGCACCGCACCCATCCACAGGGCACGGTCGCGGTGGTCTACCAAATCCGAATCGCTGATGGGGTGGATGAACACCACCAGCCCCTGCCGATGCATGGCCAGCCACGGGATCACCTCACCAAACAACGCGGGCTTGAAGGCCAGCTGGCAGCTCCAATCCGGATGCGGGCCCACGGGTTTTTCATGCACCCGGCCCATCTTCAACGGGAACCGGGAAGCGGCGGCTTCGCACAGGGTGCGGGCTTGCGCAACCGTTTCAGCATCGAAATAAACGTGGGCATGAAAGCCATGGATGCGCGGGCCGTCACCCGGTTGAGTGGTCGCTGAAGTGGGCATTGTTGGCGTGGAGGCAGTTACCATGCCCGCATGATCGCAGAAAGACTCTCCAAACGTGTCATGGCACTCAAAAGCTGCTCCCGCAGCGAAGCTGAACGTTACATTGCCAACGGTTTCGTGCGCATCAATGGCAACGTGGTGGAAGAGCCGCAAGCGCGGGTCAGCGACGAACGGGTAGAGCTTGATGACAACGCCAGTCTGCTGGATACCTCAGCCGTCACCTTGCTGCTGAACAAACCGCCCGGGTTTGAAACCATGGCCGCTTTGGAACATGCCAGCCGCCAGCTGCAGCCCGCCATCACCTTGGTGCGGGCCCAAACGCTGGCACCAGCCCAGCCTGTGCGAGGCGCCGGGGCGGGGCAGCCGCCGCATGTGATTCGCCCGCTGAAACGCCACTTCACCCAACTCACGGCCTGCGTGCCACTGGAAACTGCTGCCAGCGGCCTGGTCATCTTCACGCAAGACTGGCGCATTGCCCGCAAGCTGGCCGATGATGCGGCCATCATGGAACACGAACTGATGGTGGAAGTGGCGGGCGAGGTGAGCCCCGAAGCCCTGCAAAAACTCAACCACCGGGGCCTGTGCGAAGACAGCAACGTGCCACCAGTTAAAGCCAGCGTGAGCAGCACTTCAGACACCACCACCAAACTGCGCTTTGCCGTGAAAGGCAGCCACCTGGGCCTGGTGTTGTACCTGTGCGAGCGCGCCGGTTTGCATATTGAAAGCATGAAACGCATCCGCGTCGGGCGCGTGGGGCTGGGGCAGGTTGCGCAGGGGCAGTGGCGGTATTTGATCGCGCACGAGCGGTTTTAACGGGCGCTGGGGCGAAGCGCCATGCGTTAGGGGCCAAAAGTGTGAAGCCCACCGATAAGCCGGATTCTGTGGCCTGCTGAGCACCCCGAAAGGTGCGCGGCAGGTGACTGCCATTAATCTGGGCCGTTGGTCGCCCAACGGCTCGGTGCTACCTACCCGCACACTCCGGGGGCCCCGTCAACGTGTGCCTACTTGGTATTGCTGCGCGTAGAGATTGCCCGTTTCACCCGCACCCCGGTTGCCCGGC
>JANOWY010000044.1:0-15927 GCA_031418135.1 Rhodoferax sp.
GATGCCCCCGAAAGTGTGGTCACGTCAGCCGAACTGGTGCAGGTCACGGGCCGCTCCATGCTGGTCAAGCGGCTCAAACCGCTGCCGGTAGAAGCCGTGGTTCGTGGTTATCTGGCGGGTAGTGGCTGGAAAGAATACCAAGACAACAGCGCGGTGTGTGGTGTGCCCTTGCCCGCAGGCCTTAAAAACGCCTCCAAGTTGCCAACGTCGATTTACACGCCCGCCGCCAAAGCGGCCGTGGGTGACCATGACGAAAACATCACGTTTGAAAAAACCGCCGAGATGATCGGGCTGAACTTGGCTAGCCGCATCCGTGACATCAGCATTCGCCTCTACCAGGCGGCCAGCGAATATGCGCTGACGAAGGGAGTCATCATTGCCGACACCAAGTTTGAATTTGGGCTGGACATGAGTCAGGGTGGCGAAGGCATCTTGACCCTGATGGACGAAGTGCTCACCCCCGATTCATCCCGCTTCTGGCCGGCCGAGAGTTACCAAGAAGGCAGCAACCCGCCCAGTTACGACAAGCAGTTTGTGCGCGATTGGCTGGAGCAGGTCAAGGTAGACGGCAAACCCTGGACCAAAACCCCTCCCGCGCCACGCGTGCCCGATGAGGTGATCGCCAAAACCGCAGCCAAATACCGCGAGGCCTTGCAGCGCCTCACCGCGTGAGCAATCGGCGGTAGTTAGCTCAGCACCACGCTGCTCAGGCGGCGGCGGTAGGTGGCGACGGTTGGGTCTACTGGTGGAATCTGCCCATCGGCCACTTTTACCTTGGGTGGCTCGATGATTTCCAGAATGCCAATATAGGTCTTGCGCGCCAGGTCACTGTTCCAGGTTTTGTCGCGCATCAAGATTTCGAGCAACTCATCCATCGCGCCCGTCCAGTTTTGGGTGGCCAGCAGCAGCTGCGCTTTGTCAAAACGGGCTTCAAAATCGCGCTTGTTGGCGGTTATGCGGCCATCGATATCCGCATGGGCTTGCGGTAAATCGGCTTTTGAATCCAGCAGGTCAATGGCGTTCATCCAGCGTTGCAGTGCATCGAATTTGCGCACCAAACCTGTTTTGGCGATGACGGGCGCAAACTGCACTTTGGCTTGGTCGACCTCATCCAGCAGCAGCAAGTGTTTGATGTAGTCAAAACGGGCGTCGTCGTCTTGCGGGTTCTTCAATACCGCCTGGTGCAAAGCTTCTTGCATGACTTGCGGGTCATTCGCATCGGGGGCATCCCCGACCTCAGTGGCCGTAATTTCAGCTTCCAGCACCTCTTCGGGCGCAACGTGTTTGTCCAGAAAAGCCTTGATTTGCCCCTCTGGCAGGGCGCCCATAAAGCCGTCAGCCGGTTTGCCGCCCATCATCATCACGCAGGTGGGAATGGAGCGGATGCCAAAAGCCTGGCTCAGCTCTTGTTCCTGGTCGGAATCGATTTTGACCAGCTTGAAGCGGCCCGCGTACTCGGTTTCCAGCTTTTCAAGCATGGGGCCAATCACCTTGCACGGGCCACACCAAGGGGCCCAGAAATCGACCAAAACAGGCGTTTGGTGAGAGGCTTCAATGACCTCGGCGTCAAAGTTTTCTACGGTTACGTTGATCATGGCTCAGCAGATGGGGGATGAAAAGTAAAATTCCAGCATGACTATACAAACAGGTGCCCTGCAAATTGGTGTTTTGATGGGTTCCCGCTCAGACTGGGACACCATGCAGCACGCGGTGCAGATTCTGCAACAGTTCGGCATCGCGCATGAAGCCAAAGTGGTTTCGGCCCACCGTATGCCTGACGACCTGTTTGCTTATGCGCAAGCAGCGGCAGGGCGCGGACTCAAGGCGATTATCGCGGGCGCGGGTGGCGCGGCCCATTTGCCGGGCATGCTGGCTGCCAAAACTACCGTGCCGGTGCTGGGTGTGCCCGTGGCCAGCCGCCATTTGAATGGGGTCGATTCCTTGCACAGCATTGTGCAAATGCCCAGAGGCGTGCCAGTCGCCACCTTTGCCATAGGTGACGCAGGCGCGGCCAATGCGGCACTGTTTGCTGTGGCCATGCTGGCCACCACTGATCCGGCACTTAAAGCCCTGCTGGATGCCTTTCGGGCCGAGCAAACCCAAACGGCCCGCAACATGACCGTGCCACCTGCGTTGTGAAAGCAGTCGCAACGCCCGCGCTCCTGCCAGGTGGGTCGAGGGATGGCAAACCCGTGACCTTGGGCGTCATGGGCGGTGGGCAATTGGGGCGCATGTTTGTCCACGCCGCGCAAGCCATGGGTTTTGAAACAGCGGTGCTGGACCCTGATGCCCAAAGCCCTGCCGGGCGGGTCAGCCACCACCACATTCACACCAGCTACCTTGATGACGAAGGATTGGCTGCATTGGCCGACTGCAGCCACGCCATCACGACAGAATTTGAAAACGTGCCGGCCCAGGCTTTGCAAACCCTGGCGTTGCAAAGGCCGGTATCGCCAGCTGCAGATGCGGTGCGAATAGCCCAAGACCGGCGCGCCGAGAAGGCCCACTTCGACCGCTGTGGTGTGGTTTGTGCCCCCTATGCAGTGATCGAAACCGACGCACAGCTTCAGGCGGTGGGTGCTGGCCTGTTGCCCGGCATCCTGAAAACTGCCCGTATGGGCTACGACGGCAAAGGGCAAATCCGGGTTAAAAACCGGGCCCAATTGGCCAAAGCCTGGGCCGAATTGAAGCAGGTGCCGTGTGTCCTCGAAAAGATGCTGGCCCTCGAATTCGAATGTTCGGTGATCGTTGCGCGCGGGCGCAACGGCGATTGCGTCAACCTGCCGGTTCAGCGAAACACCCACCGCGACGGAATCTTGGCGGTCACCGAGGTTCATCGGTCAAATATGTCTTTTGTTCTTTCCGCAAAAGCAATACAAGCTTCTTTTTCGATAGCAAATGAGCTGAAGTATGTCGGCGTGTTGTGCGTCGAATTTTTTGTTGTGAAAGCCCCCGGTAGCGCCCGGCTCCAATTGGTGGTGAATGAAATCGCGCCGCGCCCACACAACAGCGGCCACTACAGCATGAACGCTTGCGACACCTCGCAGTTTGATCTGCAAGTGCGTTGCATGGCCGGTTTGCCGCTGGTGCAGCCGCGGCAACACAGCCCGGCAATCATGCTGAACTTGCTTGGCGATTTGTGGCCCCAAAATGGCAAACCACCGTGGAACAAGATCACAGCCCTGTCGGGTACCCATTTGCACCTTTACGGGAAAACCGAAGCACGACCGGGCCGCAAGATGGGGCATCTGAACATCACAGGGGCCACGTTGCAGCAAGTGCAAACCACCGCCCGCCAAGCGGCCAAGCTGCTGGGCATGGCACCTTTGCCCGAATGGGTGTGAGCGAGCACTGGCTCTACTGCGGCGCAACCCATCGTGATTCTTGACGGCGCAAACCCTGAATCCATTGCGGCCGCAGCGCGCGCACTGGTTGCGGGCGAGCTGGTGGGTTTGCCGACGGAAACGGTGTATGGTTTGGCGGCCGATGCCACCAACCCGCAAGCCATTGCCAAAATATTTTCAGCCAAGGGCCGACCAAGCGACCACCCGCTGATCGTGCATGTCGCCAACGCTGCCGGCGTCGCCCATTTCGCCGCTGACATTCCGGAATTCGCCCAGCGCCTAATCAACGCTTTCTGGCCCGGGCCCGTGACCTTGATCTTGCCTCGCCTTCCCGGCGTGGCCGTTGCGGCTGCTGGTGGGCAAAATTCGATAGGGCTGCGGTGCCCTTCGCATCCGGTAGCGCAAGCACTGCTGCAGGCCTTGCATCACTTGCCGCAACCGGTTTGGGGTATCGCAGCACCTAGCGCCAACCAGTTTGGCCGCGTCAGCCCCACGTCGGCCTTGCATGTGCAATCGGAGTTCGGCGACGACCTCTTGATTCTGGACGGCGGTGCGTGCGAGATAGGCATTGAATCCACCATCATCGACTGCACACGGGGCGCTCCCGTACTGCTGCGGCCCGGCAATTTGACGCGCGACGCACTCAGTGCGGCGTGCGGCCGACAAGTGCTGCTCAGAGAAGAGCTTGCGGCGGGTCAGGCCGCAGCGCCACGGGCCTCAGGTACGCTGGAGTCGCACTATGCGCCGGTTGCACGGGTCAGGCTGATGAATGCCAAAGCCCTGCAAACTGCGCTGGATTTGGTGGGCGCTGACGTCGATGGCAAGAATGGCGGGAAACCGGTTATTGCCACTTGGTCACGCGCCATTTTAAAGAGCCGCTCCAGCACCATTTTGCGGCGCCGCATGCCAGACGATGCCAGTGCCACGGCGCAGCAACTGTTTGCCGTTTTGCGCGAGTTTGACGCGACAGGCGTCAAGCTGATCTGGATCGAGACGCTGCCCGATGCACCTGAATGGGATGGTGTGCGTGATCGCCTGCAAAGGGCGGCCGCATCTTGATTCGGTTTCCAAACCAGGGATGCTGCGGTCAGCGCGGCTTTATTCCGGGTTCATCCCTGCATCTTTGAAGGCCTTGGCCCAGGCCTGGAGCTGATCTTGCATAAAGGCTGCCATTTCGTCAGGCGTTGAGCCCGCCAGGTCGAACCCCAGCGCCGCGATACGTTCGCGAACATCTGGTTTTTGCATGGCAGTGTTGATTTCCCGGTTCATGCGCTGGGCGATTTCAGCGGGCAGTTTGGCGGGGCCGAACAGGGCCGCCCAAGTCCCGGCTTTCAACGGCGGCAAACCGGCTTCGGCACCGGTGGGCACACCCGGAAACTGTGAAGACCGCGCGGGCAGCAGAACGGCCAGCGCGCGCAATTTGCCTTCTCTGACATGTTGCAAGGTGCTGGCCGGCGTGGCGAATGTCAGTTGGGCATGGTTGCCCAATATATCGGTGACCGTTGGTGCTTCGCCCTTGTAGGGGATCAGGTTCATTTCAGCCTTGACGGCATTGAGCTGGACATGCATCAGGTTGGTAACACCGCTGTAACTGCCGTACGCCAGTTTGTTGGGGTTGCTGCGCGCGTAAGCCAGCAGCTCCTGAACATCTTTGGCGGGCACACCCGGGTGGGTCACCAGCACATACACGTAACGCCCGACCAGTGACACCGGTGTAAAGTTTTTGACCGGGTCATAAGGCGGGGTTTTCTTCAGCAGCGGCACCTGCATCATGGGCGTGTTGGTGGCCAGAAAAAAGGTGTGCCCGTCGGGCTCGGCTCGTGCCACAAATTCACCGGCGATGGCACCATCCGCACCCGGCTTGTTCTCCACAATCACCGGCTGGCCCAAGGACGTCGACATGGATTGGGCCAGGATGCGCGCCACGGCATCGGTCGAACCACCCGGCGGAAACTGCAGCACGATGCGCACGGGTTTGCTGGGCCAGGTTTGCGCGCTGGCCATCAACGTGCAAAGGGTGACAGCAGCTGCGACCAGCAGGCGACCCGGTAATTTGAATGTCATGTGTTCTCCAGTAGTTTTGAAATATGCGAATGTGAAAATGGCAGTTGGCAGTTGGCAGGTAGCAAGGGCGCCTTACTTTTCAGCCGCCACCCAATCGATCAAGGCATCCATCGCCGGCCGGGCTGCCGCCGCCCCCGGCTGGTTGACGATCATCACCACGGCATACCGGCGGCCATTTTGCGCCAGCACGTAACCGGCGATCGCGGCCACATCGCGCAAGGTGCCGGTTTTCAAGTGGGCTGTGCCGCGCGCTTTGCTGCGGCTGTTGCGCAAGGTGCCGTCCAGGCCCGTGATGGGCAGGGACGACATCAGTTCGGGCATCAGCGGCGAGGCATAGGCTACCTGCAACAGGCGCGCCAGGCCCTGGGCGGTTACACGTTCGGTACGCGACAGGCCAGAGCCGTTGTCCAGCACAGGCAGGTCGGTGTCGCTGACCTGTGCACGCCACCAGCGTTGCACGGTTTCGCGCGAGGCCGCCAATGTGGCCATGCTGCCAACACTGCCAGCGCCCTGCATGCCGGGTTTGCCCTGCAGGCCGAGCGTCAGGAACAACTGCTGTGCCATCACGTTATTGCTGTATTTGTTGATGTCGCGGATGATTTCCGCCAAGGCAGGCGAAGTGAGCTCAAAGGCAGGTTTGCCGGTGGTCGATTCAAGCTTGCCGTCCCGCACGGTGCCGAGCAGCTTGCCGCCCATTTCACGCCACATGCCCTCCACAGCGCGGTGCGCAAAAGACTTGGGATCGGCGTAGGCGACCGGCCACACCCGTTCACCACAACTGGCAGGGTAATTGCCGTTGAAACGGATCTGCGCCGGGTCTGAAAAATCAGCTTTCAAGCTGCTGCGGTAATCGCTACACGGACCGTTGCCCAACGGCACCTGGGCGGGCACCTGAACACCCGCCAGCGGCGGCTCAACCTGGAGCTGCGCCACGTTGTTGTTTCGATCGGGCACAAAGGTCATGACCAGTGCCTTGAAGTTCAGCAGCAACGCATCAGGTGCGGCGTTGTAGGGGCGCAGAGGCTCACCGTCAAACAGCGACGGGTCGGCTTCCAGGGTTTCAAAGGCGCTGCGGTCCAAAACAATATCACCGGTGATGGTTTTGATACCCAAACCTTGTACCCGGCGCAACAACAGCCACAGCCGCTCCGACACCAGCTTGGGGTCGCCCTGGCCCTTGATGACCAGATTGCCATGCAACACGCCATTGCGCACGCCACCCTCCACATAGACCGGTGTCGACCACGCATAGGTGGGGCCCAGCAAGTCCAGCGCGGCATAGGTGGTCACCAGCTTCATCACTGACGCGGGGTTCACGGGTACCTGTGCGCGGTAACTCAGGCGCGGCGTATTGCGGCCCTGCGCTTCAACCACCAGGACCACCACGGCGTCTTTGGCGATACCGGCCCGCAGCAAAGCAGTGTCCACTTCGGCGGGCAGGGTTTGGGCGGCAGACCCCAAGGCCAACCCGGCCATAAGCACTCCGGCCATACGTCGCAACCCACGGCGTATGGGCAGCGCTAAGCCCGGCTCAGGCATCAAGGAACGGGTTCGTGAATACGCACAATACATGGCTGTTGAGTCTACAACCCCGCCCCGGCGGCGCCAAAACTGACGGTTGATAATGCCCGGATGCGATTCTTCAGAAACCTGTCACCCAGGGCAGTCGGCATTTCAGCCGCCTTCATCACGGTCTTCATCTGGACATTTTTTATTGTGATCGCCAGGGCCACCACCGACCCCGCGCGGGGTCCAACCATGTTGCCGCTGGACATTGTGCTGGCACGCATCATCGGTGCGGGTCTGGTTTTAGTGCCTTGGGGCTGGTGGCTGGTGCGACGTGACCGCCTGCAAGGCAATGGCCTGGTGTCGTCGTTGTTCGGCTTCTCGCCGCTGCCGCTGAAGATCACTGTGTTGATCGGCATGTTTGGTGGAGTCTTGTACGGCATGCTGGCCTACAGCGGGTTTGTTTATGCGCCGGCGGCCCATGCCTCGGTGCTGATGCCGGGCAGCCTGCCGCTGTGGACATCACTTCTGGCGGTGGTCATCCTGCACGAGCATTTGACGCGCAACCGCATCATCAGCCTGCTGCTGATCGTCGTGGGTGACCTGGTGGTGGGCGGGGGCAGCCTGTTCAAGGCGTTTGACGGCGGCGAAGTCTGGAAGGGTGACTTGCTCTTCATGGTGGCCGCGTTTGGCTGGTCTACCTACACCGTGCTGGCCCGCAAATTTGCATTGGATGCCGTGCGTGCCACGATTGCCATCACGGTGTTTGCAGCGATGACCTTTATTCCGGTGTATGGTGCGCTCATGGCATTCAAAGCGGTTCCCAGCCTCTTTTTGACAGCACCCGTGGGAGACATCCTTTTCCAGATGTTTTTCCAGGGCTTTGGCTCGGTCGTCATCTCCGGCATCACGTTCACCAAGATGATCCAGTATTTTGGGCCTGTGCGCTCCACCATGTTCACTGCCATCGTGCCCGGCTCGTCGGCACTGGGTGCCGTCTTGTTTTTGGGTGAGCCGCTGTCGGTGAACCTGTGGCTGGGCCTGGCGCTGGTGACGGTGGGTATTTTGTTTGGCGTGCAGAAAACCCAACCCGCAATTGCAGTGGCAGGGGTTGCGCCCCTTCGCAGCTAACCCATGAAAATAATCCCGGCGCTGGTTCTGTTGATATCGTTGCTGGCGGGCTGTGGCGGTGGCGGGAATAGCGGAACGGGTGGCGGTACTACCACCACTAATTTTTCCAGTCCCTACCCGGCGGCGGCCGCGTCGTGTTCGGTGACTGACCAGCGCGCCTGGCTGCGCGATTACATAACAGATCAATATTATTGGTATGCCCAGCAAGGCACCCCCAACGAAGGTGCCACGTCTATGGCGCAGTACTTCAGCAGCTTGTTGGCGGTGGGGCTGGACCGGTACAGCAGTTCACAGGCAACCGCTCAGTTTTTGCAACTCAATCAGGATGGCAAAAGCCTGGGTTACGGTTATCAGCTGGCGTGGGCAGACGCGGCGCAAACCCAGCTCCGGTTTCGTTTGGTTGAACCGCTGAGTCCGCTGGGTTTGGCGGGCGTGCGCCGGGGTGATTTGGTGATCCGCATTGACGGTTTCACCGGCAGCCAAATAGCAGCGGGTGCACTTGCCGCCACTACTTCGGCGGGTATACCCCGCCAGTTTCTCCTGGCAGACCCGGTACTGGCCCAGCGCACCATCATAGTCAATTCAGCAGAATATGCGATATCGCCGGTGCTGCATGCCTCGGTGTTGACAGCCGTTAACGGCGCCAAAGTGGGTTATCTGGTGTACCAGGAATTCAACGCCACCGGGGCGGCGGCGCTGGCCACCGCCATCAATACTTTCAGGGCGGCCGGCGTCTCTGAGTTGGTGCTTGATTTGCGTTACAACGGCGGCGGCAGCACGACCCAGGCACGCAACATGGCCAGCTTGGTCGGCGGAGCTGCCTTGAGCGGCAAGGTGTTTGCCCAATACCGGTTTAACGACAAATATGCCAACAACAACGTTGTGCAGACCTTTACCGCCAGTCTGGGCACCTTACTTGCCGCGCCGCTGGCTGGATTGAGCAGGCTCGTAGTGATCGCGTCTGGCGGAACCGCTTCGGCCAGCGAAATGGTCATCAATGGATTGAAGCCCTATTTGCCGGTAGTGCTGATTGGCAGCACCACGTTTGGCAAGCCCTTTGGTTCCCAACCGCGTGATTCCTGTGGCACCACCTACAGCGCCATCAACATCGAAATCAGCAATGCGCAAGGGTTGGCCAACTTTACCCAAGGGTTTGCGCCCACCTGCGCGATGAGCGATGACGTCACCAAGCCGTGGGGCGACCCAGCAGAACTGCGCACGGCCGCAGCCTTGACCTATATTGCCACCGGCCTGTGCCCGGCCGTGGCCGAATTGCCGGATGCTCTCTCGGGCCTCGCCCGCGCAAACCTGGCGAGCCGGTTTGGCGACATCGGCGAACATCGCGCGGGCGGGCCCGCATTTGGCGAATTTTTGCCGCCTCGCGCCTGGGTGGACTGAAGCGCTTGGACTGAAGCCCCGTGTGGGATTTTCCTGCTGTGGCATCATGCGGCAGACCAAGCCCCAGCCCACAGGATTTCAGCATGAACATCGCGGTTAACTTTTTTTCGACCTCGTTGATCGCCTGCGTTTTTGCCACGGCGGCAGTGGCGCAAACCCCCGGCGCTGATTACCCCATCAAACCCGCGCGGGTGGTGGTGACCTTTCCCCCGGGTGGCAGTTCGGATGCTGTGGTGCGCATCCTGATGCCGCGACTTCTCGAAAAACTCGGCCAACCTTGGGTGGTAGACAACCGGCCGGGCGCCGGTGGCAATGTGGGCCTGGCGATTGTGGCCAAGGCCCCACCAGATGGGTATACCTTGGGTGTAGGCGCAGCGGGTGGGCTGGCCGCCAATGTCAGCTTGTACCCGCAAATGCCGTTCGACCCGGTGAAAGACTTCAGGCCCATCACGCTGCTAGCCAGCTCACCCTTTGTGCTGGTGGCCCACCCTGGTATTTCAGCCAAGACCTTGCCAGAACTGATTGCCCAGGCCAAAGCCGCGCCGGGCAAGTTTTCCATCGGGCATGGTGGTAACGGCACCGCGATGCACTTGTCGAGCCAACTTTTTTCTCAACTGGCGGGTGTGCAGATTGTGGAAGTGCCCTACCGTGGCAGCGGGCCTGCCACGCTGGACGCCCTGGCCGGTCAGGTACCGCTGGCCATGGTTGACCTGGTGGCCGCGTTGCCGCACATCAAGGCCGGCAAACTGCTGGCGCTGGCCGTCACCGGCACGCAACGCCAGCCCACCGTGCCCGAAGTGCCCACCATGGCCGAGGGCGGTGTGCCGGGGTATGAGTCCACCGGTTGGTTCGGCCTGGTTGCGCCCGCCGGCACACCGGCCAGCATCATCACGCGCCTGAACGCTGAAATCGTCGCCGCACTGGCCGACCCCGAAATCGCCAAAGCCATGCGTGCGCAAGGGGTGGAGCCGATGCCGACCAAGCCCGAAGAGTTTGAGCGCTTCATCAAGAGCGAAACACAAAAGTGGGCCAAAGTCATCAAGACTTCTGGCACCAAACTCGAATAAATGACCGCCACTTTCATGACTCAAGCAAAGAATGTTGATTCGAGTAAAGCATTGACCAGCGACGTATTGATAGTGGGGGCCGGCCCCGTGGGCTTGACTCTGGCCATGGACCTGGCTGGGCGCGGCATCAAGGTAGTGATCGCCGAAATGCGCCACTACATGGAGCCACCCAACGTCAAGTGCAACCACGTGGCCGCCCGCACCATGGAGCAGTTCCGCCGTTTGGGTGTGGCCCAAAAACTGCGCCATGCAGGCCTGCCCGCCGACTACCCCAACGATGCTGCATTTCGCACACGCGTCACTGGCGCCGAGTTCGCACGCATCCCCATCCCTTGCCGCCAAGACCGATACACCGACACCAGCGGCCCGGATGGCTGGTGGCCCACGCCCGAGCCGGCGCACCGTATCAACCAGATTTACCTGGAGCCGATTTTGCTGGAACACGCCGCCAGCCTGCCGGGGGTGACGCTGCTCAACCGCACGCAAGTTACCGGGTTTGAACAAGATGAAACCGGTGTGACGGCCACTGCGCTCAACCTGGACACAGGCAACACCCAAACCATCCGCAGCTGCTATATGGTGGGTTGCGATGGCGGCCGCTCTGACGTGCGCAAACAAATCGGTGCCAAGTTTGAAGGCACAGCCATCATCCAGCGCGTGCAGTCCACCTACATCCGCGCGCCACAGCTGATGGGCATGATCCCCGGCCAGCGGGCGTGGTCGACCTACGTGATGAACCCCAACCGTTGTGGCACGGTGTTCTCCATCGACGGCCACGACAACTGGCTGATCCACAACCACCTGAGCCCCGACGAGCCGGAGTTTGAATCGGTGGACCGCGACTGGAGCATCCGCCAGATCCTGGGCGTTGGGCCAGACTTTCAATACGAGGTGCTGAGCAAGGAAGACTGGGTGGGCCGGCGACTGGTGTCCAACCGCTTCCGCAATGGCAAGGTGTTTTTGGCCGGTGACTCGGCCCACATCTGGATGCCCTATGCCGGTTACGGCATGAATGCCGGCATTGCCGATGCCCTCAACCTCTCGTGGCTGTTGGCCGCGCGTCTGCAGCGCTGGGGCGCAGAGGCCATTCTCGACGCCTACGAGGCCGAGCGCCAGCCCATCACCGAGCAGGTCTCACAGTTCGCCATGAACCACGCGCAGCAGATGATCAAGATGAAACGCGGCGTGCCAGCCAACATCGAAGCCGAAGGTGCAGAAGGCGACGCGGTGCGTGCAGACATGGGCCAAGCAGCCTATGACTTGAACGTGCAGCAGTTCTGCGCAGGGGGCTTGAACTTCGGCTACTTCTACAGCGGCTCGCCCATCATTGCGCACGAAGCCGAGCCCGCGCCCGCTTACACCATGGGTGACTTTACGCCCAGCACCGTGCCCGGCTGCCGTGCGCCGCATTTCTGGCTGGATAAAGCGCGCAAGCGGTCGTTGTACGATGCCTTCGGGCCGGGCTACACGCTGCTGCGGTTTGACGCGGGCGTGGATGTAGGCGCAATACAAAGCGCCGCTGCATTGCGAAACATGCCGCTGAAGGTGGTGGATGTGCCTGCGGGCCTTGATATTCCGTCAGCTTATGTGCACAAGCTGGTTTTGTGCAGGACAGACCAGCATGTCGTGTGGCGTGGGGACGGTTTGCCTGCTGATACCGATGGTTTAGTGCGCCAGCTCTGCGGATCCGCCACAGGGTAAAACCGTTTCATCGCGCCTTTTTCGTAGAGCCGCCTGCCCCACCCCAAGGCCCCCGGCGCGCAGGTGTCGCAGGCCCTTCGGGCGACCATCTGCAGTACTCGCCTTCAGGGCCGTCGCGCAAACCCGCTGCGCTCAAACATGCGCGACTCTGTCGGTCTGCTGCGCAGCCCCCAGACCCTGAAGCCTGCGTGCTTCGAGGCTGCGTCACATGCGCGCCGGGGGCCTCGGGGTGGGGCAGGCCGTTGGTGAATTGTGAACAAATGATTACAATGCCAGCATGACTGTAGTCAAGTACCTGCCAGACTTCGACCTTGCCGAGCAATTGAAAACGGACGAGGATATTGCGTCTTATTTGAGCCAGGTGCTGGAAGACAACGATCCGTCCGAGTTGACCCATGCGCTAGGCGTAATCGCCCGCGCACGCGGTATGACCGAAGTGGCCCGTGCTGCGGGGCTCACGCGCGAAGCGCTGTACAAAGCGTTGCGACCCAATTCCCAACCGCGCTTCGACACGATTGCGCGGGTTTGTTGAGCGTTGGGGTTGAAGCTGACGACGCAGGTGCATGGGCTACCTTAAATCCCGTCAGTTGAATCTGCGGAGAAAGCTACTCAGCTTTTCAGCAACCGAACGCCAGCAATCGGACTTTGGAGCAAAAATTTAAAGTCAAGGCAAGTCATCGCCATGCCACTTTGCCAGCGTTTTTTCAGACTCTCTGTCGATGAACTGCTTGCTTACTCCATGCTGTATCACAAAGGACTCGGTCAATGTAGAAACTGCGCGCATGAGTTCCAGTGAATGTGCGGCAATTTTGTCAAGCCGGTCGAGCAACATGTTTGCTGCTAAGTCGCTGTATATGACGCTCCTGCTGCTTGCTCGTGATTTGTGAACCACCCAATTTCGTTCTGAAAGCAGTGATTCAAATTTTGCTTGGAGCTCAGGTTCAAACAGTTTCGCTTCGCTTATTTCACGAAGGGTAACCCCAAACGTGCGATTTTCTGCTTTCCGTACAAGTGCTTGCCCGGCGTCAACGCCCATACCTTTTTTGGCCTTGGTTCGCAACACAAGAAACTGCGCAGCGATTCCTTCCAGTTCCTGGAGCTGCCAGACCACAAATCCGACACGTTGCGTTATTACACCTAGCCTTGCTTCTCTTAGATAGTGGTCAGGATCGCTTTCTAGCATGCTGGCTCGCAATTGAGGCGAAGGGTAATTAGGGAAATTCGCTATTGGGACAGGCCAGTGAGATTGCAAATATCACAGTCTGTAAGTTACCAGCTTGGCGTATTGGAAGAAGTTAGGCGCGGGTTGACTCACTATAGCCTGCCCCACCCCAAGGCCCCCAGCGCGCATGTGACGCAGCCTCGAAGCACGCAGGCTTCAGGGTCTGAGGGCTGCGCAGCAGACCGACAGAGTCGCGCATGTTTGAGCGCAGCGAGTTTGCGCGACGGCCCTGAAGGCGAGTACTGCAGATGGTCGCCCGAAGGGCCTGCGGCACCTGCGCGCTGGGGGCCTTGGGGTGGGGCAGGCCGCTCTCAGCAGAGGGCGCAGATTGCCAGCGTCGAATACAAAATGCTATATATTAAATAGCTGATAGTGCTTATTCAATGTGAACCAACGGCCTTTTTCCCCGCAACATCCGCCAAATGGTTCCCCGTGACATACCCAAACGTCATGTTCGGCCCGTGCGTGATGCCGGCGCCGGGGTAGTTGCCGCCCATGATGCTGGCGCGGTCGTTGCCTGCGGCGTACAGGCCTGCGATGGGCAAGCCATCGCGCTTCAGCACTTCGCCCACCACGCTGGTTTGCAGCCCGTCGAAGCTGCCCAGGTCACCCATGACGAGTTTCAGCGCGTAGAACGGGCCTTTGACGATGGGCGCTACGCAGGGGTTGGGCTGGTGGTTGGGGTCGGCCAGGTAGCGGTTGAAGGCGTTGCCGCCGCGTCCGAATGCTGGGTCTTGGCCGCTGGTGGCACCTTGGTTGAATTCGGTCACGGTGACTTGCAAGCCAGCGGCGTTGAGCCCGGCGTTGGCCGCGAGTTCTGCCAGCGTGTCGCCCTTGACGAGGTAACCGCTCTTGACGTGCGGCCACAGCGGCATCGGCGCGGGCTTGGCGTAGCCCAAGCCAAATTTGCCCACGGTGGCGCTGTCGGCGATGAGCCACATGGCGGTCTCGGTGCCGTAGGTTTTGGCGTCTAGCTTGGCGCAGGCGCGGACCATGGCAGCGCCCACGTCGTGGTACGAGTTGGATTCGTTGGTGAAACGCTTTCCATCTTTCAGCACGCCGATCACGCCGGGTTTATAACGGTCCAGCAGGTGGGGGAAGATACCGTAGGGTTTGCTGTCGTGCGGGCCTTGCTGGCCGGGCACGAGTGACACCGGCATCCACGCGGCGCTGTCGGCAAAACGGATGTCGGCATTGCCACCCACGGCCTCGGCCATTGCCAGGCCATCGCCGGTGTTGCTCTCGGGCGTAGGCGACACGTGAGCTTGTGCATTGCCTGCATCTCGCGCCACATGCGCGTAGGCCTGCGCGATGCGTTTCACGTCATGCGGAAAACCACCGCAGGCCAGCACCACGCCGTGTTTGGCGTGGATGGTGAAGCTGCCAGCGGGCGATGAAACTTCAGCGCCCACACAGCGCACGCCGTCCATCAGCATCTTTTGGGCAGGGCTGTCGGTAAAGAGCGGGATCTTCAAGTCAAACGCGCTTTGCGCCAGCCGCCCGGCCAACGCGTTGCCGCTGGTCACGTTGATGGCGCGGCGGTACAGCAGCAGCTCTTTGATGTGGTTCACCAATCGTTTGGCTACATACATTGCCGACGTGAGCGAACGTGTGAACTCAAAGAAATGTTTCAAATCGGCGTTGGATGAATTGAACATCATGCCGATAAAGGTGATGGTCTTGAGCGGCGGCTTGAGCCGCGCCATGTTCGACCCCAGGCCGCGAATGTCATACGGCGCCGCCAGGATGGAGCGCCCGCTGCCCGCGCCGCCCTGCACGCCGCCGGGCGAGTCGGGGTGGTAGTCGGGGTACAGCGTGGGCACGAACTGCATGGCCGTTTTGTGGTGGAAAAAATCCACCATGGCCGGGCCGTGGTCCAGAAAGGCCTTGACCGCCGCCGCGTCATAAAACGCGCCAGTTTCGTGTTGCATGAAGTGCTCGGCGGCCTCGCGTGAATCCTTCTGGCCAAACCCTTGGCTGACCGAATTCCCCGGGACCCACAACACCCCACCGGACAGCGCCGTGGTACCGCCGAACACCGGCTCCTTCTCGACGACGACCACGTGCAGCCCCCGGCTTTTGGCCGTGATGGCGCAAGCCAGCCCGCCAGCGCCCGAGCCGATGACCAGTACATCGCATGTCAGGTTTTGATCAACGTGATTCATGAAACAACTCTTTGTTCATAAGGGACCGGTCATTCGGGTTGGATTGTTCGGGTCAGACTGTTCAGGCTGGATGGGTGTTGCGGCGATGGGCCGATTTCTGCGGGAGTGTCGCCGCAGGCGACGCGAATCCGCACCATGAGGCCCAGCGCCGCAACACCCATCCGGCCAGCGGACTTTGCAAAAGCGCAAGGCAAGCGGCGCATCGATTTAACCTCGGATTTGTTTTCAAATCGCGCCCGGAGTAGGCGCAGCGCCGCAGACAGTGCTTCAGCACGGCAAGGCGATGCAACGCCCTCTGGGTGCGATTTGAAAACAAATCAGCAGTTGTA
>JANOWY010000045.1:0-6493 GCA_031418135.1 Rhodoferax sp.
CGCGGGCGCTTGCAGGTGGGCAGGGTGCCCTGCACAGTCATCGTGGTGGCGTCGACGATGGTCAGCGCGTTGTCTTTTTCGCTGGAGACCAGCGCCGTTTTTTGTGCCAACACGCACAAAGGCGGCAGCAAACTGGCTGTCAGTGCCAGCAGGGCGGGTGCGTGTTTCAAAAGTGTGCGCATGGCTTATTCCTTTTTATCAACGTAAGTGTTGCAACTGGCAAATGCAAATGCAAATGGCAAAGAGTGAGGCGGAATCTTATTGACGTTCAAGTTAAGCCGGTTTATCGGCAGAAGGTTTGCCAGAGGTTGGAGCAGTGCGCGCCATGAAGCCTTGTTCCAGCGTTGGTTGCCCAAGCGCCTGGGTTACCTCTTGCAGGCTGCCATGGGCGATGCACTTACCCTGGTGCAGCACCAACACCTCGTGGGCTTGGGCCGCTTCTTCGACCCAATGGGTGGCCCACAGTACGCTACTGCCCCGATTTTTCACATCGGCATGCACGGCGGCCAACATGTCTTTGCGTGATTTGGGGTCGAGCCCCACAGTGGCTTCATCCATCAAGATCAAACCGGGGCGATGCAGCAAAGCGCGCACCAGTTCGACTTTGCGTTTGGTTCCGCCCGAGAGTTCGCGGCAAGGACGGTCCAGGTCGGCAGTGAGGCCCATTGCTGCTGCGTCATCAGCGATACGCTGGCTGGCAACAGATGTTGCCAAACCGTGCAAATCGGCATGAAATTTCAAATTGCGCCGCACGCTCAAATCCAGATCCAGCGCCTGCTGCTGAAACACCACGCCAATACGGGCCAGCGCGTGCGAAGGCTTTTCACGCAGGGCAATGCCGTCAACCAAAATATCGCCTTGGTCGGGCACAAACAGCCCAGTCAGCAGCTGAAACAAGGTTGACTTGCCCGCGCCATTGGGCCCGAGAAGAGCGCAGAACTGCCCGGCACCGAGCGCAAAACTAAGGTCGCTCAGTGCCTGGCGCTCGCCATACCGCTTGCTGATGTTTTTGACGGACAACATCGTCAGGTTATAACCCAGTTGCCGCGCCAGCGCTGCGTGCCCACTACTTTTGCAAGGTGTCGATGAAGCTCAACAGTTGCTCGATTTAGGGGTCTTTCAGAATGTCTTTCCAGGGCGGCATGCCCAAGTCAGCGCGGCCGTTCTTGATCGTGGTGACGGCGGTATCTCGCCACTTGGCATCGTAGCGCATCTTCAGCCGCCGGATATCGCGTTCGCGAATCGGGCTGGCACCGTCTGCGCCATGGCAATGCGAGCATTGGTCGTTGAAGCGCACCCGGCCCAACAGGGCAGTGGGGTTTAAATTGGCATCTTGTATGCCGCCCGGCAAGGCGGTAATGCCGCCTGATTTGGCCGCTTCTTTGGCAGTTGGCTTGGCCGCCGGTTTTTTGGCAGGCGCTTTTTCAGCCGTATCACCGGCTTTTTGTTGTACTTGCGCCAACAAATGGGTCGGCACAACTGTGGCTGGGCTGCGCGTGACGTGCAACGTCTGCGAAGCTTTGGCAACCGTTTGACCGACAGAGGCCGGGTCAGCACCGGAGACCAGCACCAGATTCACAGCCGCATTGGCGGGGAACCCGTATTTCTTGGCCAGCCCTGCAATTTCGGGCTTCAACTCCAGCAACGCCTGGTTGATTGACTTGAGCAATTCGGGTTTGTCCCTCAGCACAGCCACAGCCACCTGGCCGGTCAGATCGGGCCCCGTCAAGGGGGTAATTTTCCATTTGCCGCCGTGTAATTTTTGGTTGTCAAAACCTGCCACAGGGCCCCACATGAAAGCGGCATCGATATCCCCTTTGCCCAACGCGGAGAACACTTCTTCCGATGTTTTCAGGGTCGTGAAGGGCAGATCATCACGTTGCGACAGCAAGATGTGCGGATTGGTCTGGAACTGGACCGCCAGGCGTTTGCCCTTGAGGTCGTCCAGGCTGTTGAATTTGAACCCGGGTGCGGTGACCAAGGCATACCCCAAGTCAAGAAATGCATCGGTTTTTTGCAAGCCACGGGCCCGGTAGTCGGCGCTGGCTGGCAGGGCAAAAACGGCATCACATTCGTTCGCTGTATTGCGCAAGGCGCGGCGCTGAAAGTAAGTCAGGTACCAGGTGTATTGCACTGAAGTGGCATTGATTTTTTGGCCTACCAGCTCGGCCAGATCGACGTAAAGGCCGCGTTCCGGGCCTTCTGATTTGCTGAAGGGCAGGTTGTCGGGGTCAGCGCAGACACGCAAGGGTTCGCCAGCAACTGCCGCGAAGGAAGCCATGAGGGCCCAAGCAATCACACTGGAAACAAAGCCGAAGGTCTTCATAAAAGTCTTATGTTCTCGAACCAGAAAAAAGAAAACCCGTGAAACAGGTGCGCCACGGGTTTTGGGAAATCATTTGAAATCAACGCCGGCACCAGCGCCAGCGTTGACCTCAAAAACCACGATCAGTTCAGGGCAAACACGTACAGCGTGCCGCCTTCTGGGCTAGCCGCCACCATTTTCTCGCCCAGCGCGCCGAAGAACGCAGGGATCGACTGGGTACGGCCCGACACCACGGCCACATACTGTTTGCCGTCCAGTGTGTAGGTCATGGGTGCAGCGGTGATGCCGGAACCGGTGTTGAACTTCCAGAGCTCTTTGCCATTTTTGGCATCGGTCGCCCGGAACCAGCCTTTGATGTCACCATGGAACAGCAAGCCGCCTGCAGTGGTCATCATGCCGCCGTTGAATGGCAGGTCTTGCTTGTTGAACCAGACTTGCTGCTGCTTGACGGGATCCCAAGCCTTGACGCCACCCATATGGCCGCCTGGGCCGACTTTGCCGAGGTCAAAGTTAACGCCCAGATAGAACGCGCCACGTTTGTAGTCCGCCTGAATGCCTTCGAGGTCCATACAGAGGTTCATGGTTGGTATGTACACCAGCCCGGTTTGTTTGCTGTAGCTCATGGGCATCCAGTTTTTGCCACCAATCAGGTTGGGGCAAATGTCAGCGGCTTTGCGTTTCATGCCGGGGCGTTTGGCGTTGCCAGCTGCTTCGATCGGCGTGCCTGTTTTCATGTCGATGCCGGTCGCCCAGTTCACACCTTCAATGTACTGCTTGGCTGAAATCAGCTTGCCGTTGGCACGGTCCAGTACATAAAAGAAACCGTTGCGGTTGGCTTGCATGATGACGGGTACGTTTTTGCCATCAACCTTTTGGTCGGCAAAAACCAGCTCGTTCACGCCGTCATAGTCCCACGCATCGTGCGGGGTGAACTGGTAGTGCCACGTGATTTTGCCGGTTTCCGGATTTAACGCCAGTACGGAAGCCGAGTACAGGTTGGTGAACTTGCCGATGTCCGAGGAGTCATTGCCGCGTACCGAGGCCGACCAAGGTGACGGATTGCTGGTGCCGTAATAAACGAGGTTCAACTTCGGGTCATATGAACCGATGTGCCACGCCACCGCACCGCCGTTTTTGCCGGAGTCGCCCTTCCAGGTGTCGGCGCCAGGCTCAGTGCCCATGGGCACGGTGTAGGTGCGCCAAACTTCTTTGCCTGTGGCTTGGTCCAGCGCCACCAAGGAGCCGCGAACGCCATATTCACCGCCACCGTAACCCGTGATCACTAGGTTTTTAACGAGGGTGGGTGGCGAGGTAATGACAGAACCGCCGGTGTGGTCAATGATCTGGGTTTTCCAGAGTTCCTTGCCGGTTTTGGCATCCAGTGCAACAACGTGTGCATCCAGGCGACCCAGGAAAATTTTGCCATCTTGATGCGCAACACCCCGGTTGTTCACGTCGCAACAAGCGTATTGCTCAACGCCTTTGGGCACGTCGGGTTGATAGGTCCACTTGACTTCGCCGGTTTTGGCGTTCACCGCAAAGGTGTTCTTGGGGCCAAAGGACGAAGTGACGTACAAGGTGTCACCCACCAAAATGGGGGTTGACTCCTGCGAGCGGTTGGTGCCCAGGCCCAGTGCCCACTGCACCTTGAGTTTGCCCACGTTGCCCGTGTTGATTTGTTTGTCTTCGCTGTAGCGGGTATTGCCGGCGTCGCCGCCGTAGACCCCCCAGCCTGCTGCGCCGGCGGTGGACGCAGCGCCCAACGCCATGCCCAGCACAATGGGTGTTAAAAAGTTTCTCATTGGGTGTCTCCTCACGATTGAATTCGTTGAATGGTTCGAACTTGGCCGACAAAAGACAAATCATCATGACGAATCAAAAGCCGGTCGGGCAGAGTATGAAACTTGCCGAAAATTGGCGGATGCGGGTTAGCCCTAGGGTGGGGGAACTAATCGCAAATTGCGACACTCAAAGCCAGCCGATTCAACCCAGCCCCCCCCAACTGCAACTATTTGTAGCTGATCAAATCCAGCGTGACACTGCCGCCGCGCATGAATTTGGAGGGCGAGGTTTCCTGCCGCTCCATTTTGACCAATCCCCTGCCAGGGCAATACCATTCGCTGGAGAAAAGCGGAATTTCACGCCAGTTGAATTGCGCATCCACGTAGAGCCTGATCTTGGCTTCACCCACGACCTTGACGCAGCCCTCGAAAACACCCGCGGGCGTTTCCACCTTTTCACCTAACGCCATGATGGCGTAAACCATCATGATCGGTTTGGTGGTGTAGCGGACTTCCTTGGGTACCTCATTGCGCCGTTGCAACACGTAAGGCACCGTGAGGGCCTGCCATTGGGTGCCAACCACATACGGGGCTTTTAAAACGTAGCGGGGCGGGTTGTCAGCCTTTGGGGTTACATCCAGCGTGTTGCGGCTGGCAACCCGGTAAATGCCGGTGTCGTCACTGCGCAAGTAGTAGTCACCGCCTTCATCACTGTGCCTGCGTTGCGCGGGCCCGCTCTCCAGCGTCTCTCTGCCCTTCATGTCAAAACGCAAGGTGTGTACGTCGGGTTCGGTGGCTTCGTCGAGGTTTTTGGTAACCCGATAAGTCCAGCTGCGCCCTTCCTCCAGCGGGTAGAAGGATGCGCCGGAATTGCCGGGGCTACAGGCCGAAAGCCACACCGACATCAACAATGCTGCTGGCAGTGCGGTTTGAGTTGGCAGGCGATTCACAGGGGCCGGGAGCATCTCACTTCTCCGGCAGTTGTGGCGATGGCAGATCACGAATCTTGATCTCTTGTTCGTCGTTGCCGGGGCGCAAGAACCCCATGCCTTTGCCGGCCCCGGGTTTGGCCTCTGCGGTACCCATTTGGCTGACACCGCTGTTGCCTTTTTTGAGGCCTTCTTCAATCTGCATGTGCAATTTGCGGTTGTAGGGAATTTTGTAGGCGCGCGGTTCCAGCACTGGCCCGCTGTCGGCAATCGGGCTCACCCACATGTAGAGAACACCGGGGGTTTTGGCATTGGGCTCCTGCACCACCGCACCCAACATGACGAAGCGCGGGGGCAGGGCATCGCTGCTGGAGATGCCCCAAATCGAATGAACCGCGTCATGGCCCCAAAAATACATCACGGTGACGCCGACCACCAAAACGCCTTTGAGCCACCCCGGCCAACGTGACCAAATCAAGGCCAGCAGGGTGATGAACAAGAGGGCACTGAAGCCCAGAATAATCGACAGGCTCATATAGCGCTCACTTTGTGTTGTTCCCCACCAGCTTTTTGGCCAACGTATTGATGTCGGTGACGCTGCCGTCGCCTTGCACCGTAAAACGCGCCAGCGTGGCCTCTTCGCCCCGACCGGACAAAAGGTGCTTGCCGTAAAAAACCACTTCAGCGCGTGGGTTGACCTTCACCACCGAGACGTTCACTTCGACGGGTTGGCCTGCCTTGGGGTTGGTGGTGTCAACCTCTTTGGATTCGAAATAGTGGGCGTTGACAACGTACTCACCCGGTGCAATGCCGCGCAGGGTGACCACTTCCTGGTTCAAGGGGTTGATGATTTTGCGGCCATTGACCAGGATGGTGTCATTCGAGAGCCCGCGGTCGTCCCGGTCCAGGTGCATCAGCCCGGCTTCGCGTTCGCGGTAAAAAACGGTGTTGCCCTGAGGGTTTTGCACCCACAGGTCAATGTCATTCGGGTCCAGATCCGGCCACGACAAGGTGATGATGTATTCCGCTTTGGCTGGAATGTCACCTGCCTTGGTGGTTTTGGGGTTCATCGCCAGCAGAGCGATGATGAAGCAAAACACAAACGCGATCAGCATGTTGAACAACATGTCGTAAAACGGATCGACTTCCGGTTCGCGGTTGTGGCGGCTACGGCGCATTCAAGATCCGGTCTGGCGGGTGGCCTTGCGGTTCAAACCGTAGCGTTGTGCATCGGCCACCAGCCGGTCGGCAAAACGGTCCAGTCGCGTCAGTTGCAAGCCCAGCAAAATATTGCCGACCAAGCCCACCATGGTGGTCAACAACGCCACGCCCAGCCCGGTTGTCAGGCTTTTGAGCAACTCCTGCGACTGGCTGGCGTCAAAGTTTTGCATGTTGCCAATTTGCAGGGCCAGGATCGAAAAACCAATCACCTTGCCCAGCAAACCCAGCTTGAGCTG
>JANOWY010000046.1:0-6346 GCA_031418135.1 Rhodoferax sp.
GGCCGCGCCGCGCAACCGGGCTGCGGTGCCATGCCCCAGGTAGGCCTCAATCACGGTTTCATTGGCTGCGATTTGGGCGGGTGGGCCCTCGGCGATCAATTGCCCCTGCGCCAGCACCCAGACGTGCTCAGCCAAATTCATCACGGCTTGCATGACGTGCTCAATCAAAAGCACCGTCACACCGGCTTGCGCGATGCCGCGCACCACGGGAATCATTTCGCCGATCTCTTGAGGGTTCAGGCCAGCCAGCACTTCATCAAGCAAAAGCAGTTTGGGCTGGGTTGCCAACGCGCGCGCCAATTCAAGGCGTTTTCGTCCGGCGACGGTGAGGTCTGCTGCCGGTTTGTCGAGCTGGGCCGACAAACCTACCCGCGCGGCAACGGCTTCGGCCACAGCCAGGGCGGCAGCGCGACGTGGCTCGTGCAAGTGAGCCCCAACCGCGATGTTTTCGCGCACGGTTTGCGCGGCGAACGGCTGCACAATCTGAAAGGTACGCGCCAGACCCAAGCGGGCATTGGCGTGTGGCGCGTGGCCTGTGATGTCGCACCCGCCGAATTCAACCTGGCCTTCGTCGGGCTTCAAAAAACCGGACATCAGGGAGAAGAGTGTGGTTTTGCCCGCGCCATTGGGGCCGATGAGGGCCGTCAGGCTCCCTTGGGGTACAGCCAGGCTGATGTTTTGAACGGCTTTGAGACCGCCAAAGCTTTTGGAGATCGCGGTGAGGCGCATCAGGGGCCGGTCAGAGGTTGTCATGCGCGAGGCGTTTTCCCGTGTTGCTTGCCTGCCCATAACGCCCGCACGCTGTGGCCGATGCCGCCCAACCCGCGCGGCGCAAACATCACCATGAGGACCAATACCGTGCCGTAAATCACCATATTGATGCCAGGGAGTTGCCCAAACAGATTCCGCGTCACGTCGGCCAGCACATGCAAGGCCAACGCGCCGATCACCGGCCCCCACAAGGTGCCCAAACCACCGACGATCGCGCCCACCAGCGCTTCCACCGACGTGTGTGCGCCATACGCAATACCAGGGTCAATGTATTGAAACACCTGGACGTAGAACGCACCCGCGGCACCCATAAATTCGCCCGAAAGAACAATCGCGCCGAGTTTGATGGCAAACGGGTTCACACCAGCCGCCTGGGCAGCGTCTTCGTTGTCGCGTACTGCTTGCAAATAGGCACCAAAGCGGGAATGTTTGAGCCAGCAGGTCACCAGCAAAGCCAGAATCACGAAGAACAGGATCAAAAGCGCATAGCCCCGGCGCGATTCAAACTGCATATTCGAAAACCCTTCCCGCAGCGGAACCATGAGGCCTACACCCGCGCCGGTAAACGGCACCGAGGTTGCCAAAATCCGTAATACCTCGGCAAAGGCCAGTGTGACGAGCGCGAAATAAGAACCCTTGAGGCCGTAACGGAAACTCAATGCGCCCACAAACAGCCCGACGGCGCCGCTCGCTGCAACAGCAAGCGGCAATGCCAGCCACGGGTTCAGCCCCGCCTGCACTTGCGCGATGGCTTGCACATACGCGCCGGTGCCGAAAAAAAGCGCATGGCCAAACGAAAACTGGCCACCAAAGCCGCCCAAAATGTTCCATGCCTGGGCCAACAGGGCGGCATACAAAGCCATCATCACAAAATTCAGCGCAACGCCCGAACGTGAGACTTGCAGCGCCAGCGCCACACCCACTGCAAAAATGGCGATGCGCAGTAGCTCTTTTTGCAGCGCCGTCATGCTTTGGCCCCAAAGAAGCCCTGTGGGCGAAACAGCAACACAGCGATGAAAATGACGAAAATGCCGATCTGCCCCAGCGACTCACCCAGCAGCAGGCCGCCCAGCGACTCCACCACCCCAATCAATAAACCCCCCAGCAGCGCCCCTGCAAAGCTGCCCATGCCGCCCAGCACGACAATGGTGAAAGCCACCAACACGAAGCCGTTTCCCACCAACGGATTGACGTAATAAACCGGTAGCAGGAAACACGCCGCCGCACCCAGGCAAGCCAGGCCAATGCCGAAACTCATGGCGTAGACATGATCGACATCAATACCCATGAGTTTGGCGCCGAGTTTCTCTTTGGCCACCGCGCGGATGGCACGGCCCAGGTCGGTACGGTCCACCACCCACATCAATATCGCTGAGGTGGCCAACGCGCCGCCAAAGGCGATCAGCTTGGGCAAGGAGATCATGGCCTGAGCGATACCGATGTTGATGGGTACCGTGGTCAGGGTGTAGGCCATCTCCACGGTACGGGTATCGGATTTGAAGAACAGAAGGGCCAGGTTCTCCATCACGATCGAGAGGCCCAGCGTGACCAGCAGGATGTTTTCATCCTTGCCGTGGCTGGCCCGGTTGATAACAACACGCTGCAGGCCATAGCCCAATACAAACATGGCGGGCAACACCAGCGGCAGCGCAAGGTAGGGGTCGATGCCGACACGTTCTTTGAGAAAATAGACGGCGTAAAGCGCCAACATCAAAGCCGCACCATGCGCGAAATTGATGATATGCAGCACACCGTAGATCAGGGTCAGCCCCAGCGCAATCAGCGCATACACCGCCCCCGTGGTCAATCCATTGAGCAGGGCCGGGAAAAGGATGGCAACGTCAAACATCAAGCGCCGTCGCCCGGACTGTCCATCTGCAGTTCACGCGGAGACGCTCAGGCCTTCAGCGGGAATACCGGGTCGATCTCGCGGTAGTCGCGCGGCACAATCACCTTGATATCGCCCTTGTATACCTGCGTCATCAGGGGTTGCGCGCCCATGTTTTGGCCATTGACGAATTTGGTCGCACCATACGGCATGATGTGGTCGGCAAAGGTGCTCGAAGCCAGTGCATCGATGATCGCAGCGCGATCAGCTGACTTGGCCCGTTCGATGGCATCGCCCAGCAGGCGTGTAGCCGTGTAAGCCATAAAAATCTCATAACTGAAAAAGAGGCCTTTGGCTTCGACGCGTTTCTTCAACTCGGCGCTGCGTTTGTCTTTTGGATTGAACCAATGGTTGCAGTCGATGATGCCATTGGCTGCTTCTGGAAACTCCTTGACGAATTTGTAGCTGGAAGCCGCGCCACCGAGTACGGAGTAAATCGCCTTGGGCATCACTTTCTGCTGCTGCATGGTTCGCACCAGCAAAGCGTATTCGTTGTAATAGTTGGCAGGGATCACTATGTCGGGGTTGACCGATTTCATGCGCAACACGATGTTGTTGAAGTCGCGCGTTGGGTTGGCGTGTTTGACAACCTCTTTCACGTCATAACCATAACCCGGCAACTCGCGCGCCAGCAGGTTGGCGGTGCCGGTGCCAAATAGCGACTCTTCGTGGATGATCATCACGGTTTTGGCCGGTTTGCCCGCCGCTGTGTTGAGCACGTGCAGGTTGGCAACAGCGACTTCCGCGCATTTGCGGTAGCCAGGGCCAAAACGGAAGGTGTTTTTCAGGCCGCGCTCCACAATCTGGTCGGCTACGCCTACATCTACCACGTGCGCCAGGTTGTATTTGGCAGCGGCTTGGGTGGTGGCCAGGCAAATCGCCGAAGCAAACGCGCCCACCACGGCCGATACACCGGCTTCGTTCATCTTTTCAATCTCGGCCGTACCGGCCTGCGGTGTGGATTGCGCATCGCCCAGCAGCGCTTCGAGCTTGGCACCACTCATGGATTTGATGCCGGTTTTATTGATGTCTTCAATGGCCATCATCGCCCCTTCGCGGCACTGCTGGCCAGAATAGGCGAGGGCGCCGGTTACCGGATGCAAGATACCGATCTTGATGGCTTTGGCTTGCGCGCCGCCCACCAAGGGGAAAGCGAGCGCTGAGGCAGCAGCGGCGGACTGGGCCACAAACTTGCGGCGGGTTGGCGCAGATGAAGTGGCGTCATGGTGGGATGTTGTCATGGTGTACTCCTTAGGGTTTTCGGTTGAGGTTTACAAGCTATTTCGGCAGGCGTTTCAGTTGAACTTGGCGGATAAATCTTCGCTGACCCATACCTTGGCATCGATGCTGCCAACGCGTGAGAGTTGCATGTCATATTCATAACGATCCGGGCGGTAAAGACCATGCAGCCACTGGATGGGGCGCTCGTTGTTGTCAAAAATCAACCGCCGAACCGCCAACAGCGCAGAGCCCACGGCGATGTCGAGGTGCTGGGCCACCTGAACATCGGCAAGCCGGGCGGAAATGGTTTGATGCGCACGACCCACTGTGATGCCTGATTCCTCGAGCAGCATCAAAATAGGTTTTTTCGCCAGCTCACGCCGCCCGAAGCGCCGCGCGATGTCGGCGGGGACGTAGGTGGTGATGTGCGACAACGGCCCCTGTTTGGTGCTGCGCACCCGCACCGCCTTTTGAACGATTGCAGCGGGCTGAATTTGAAGCGCCTCTGACACCGCAGAAGAGGCGGCCACAGCCTCGACTTGCAGCACCTTCACGCTGGTTTTCTGGCTCATGATGACCAGGTTTTCAAGCAGGCCCGTTAGCCCAGCGCGATGACCCTTGTCGGTGAAGGCCGGCGCATTGGAGGCGGCGAGCCGCTTGGCATCAAGCGGCAGGAGCGGCCGTGTGCCCCGCCCGGGTTCGCGCAAAATCAACCCTTCTGCAGCCAATTGTTCGAGCGCCCGGCGCACCGTAACCCGGGCCACGCCAAACTGTTGCATCAAGGCCACTTCCCCCGGCAACCCTGTCGCAAATCGGCCTTCCACCAACTGCTCATGCAACACCAGATAGATCTGATGGTATTTGGTCATGGGCATCGAAGTCGGCATGGCACCATCGTACAAACAGTCTTATTGTTCTGTCAATAGGACATTTACGGGCAATTTGCCGGTCGTACTTGAAACACAGCAAATGCAATTCGGCCGCCTCCGCACTGAGGTGGCCGAGAGGCGAAAAAAACTGAATGGACGTCTCACGTTCGTTGCAGCCCAGATTGGCTCGCGGTTTAGGACGCACGCGGCACACAGCACGATTCCTTTTTTCGACTACGCTTCGGATAACCGCGCGGGCACATCCATGACGTGCGGGAACTTTACCCCCGCACCGTTTTGACTGGAGCTAGCACGATGAATCCACCCCTGACAGGCGTTCGCGTCGTCGAATTTGAAGGTATTGGCCCCGGCCCGCTGGCCGGGCGCATGCTGGCCGATATGGGCGCAGCCGTGACGGTGATCGCCCGGCCTAGTCCCGACATTTTGAGCCGCGCCGGCGGCGCCGCGCCCAGCAACCCTCTGCGCCACGGCAAGACGGTGGTCATACTCGATCTGAAAAAGCCCGCCGATGTCGCCCAGGCCATGGCCTTGGTGGCCGCAGCCGATGCGCTGATCGAAGGCAACCGCCCCGGTGTGATGGAGCGCCTGGGCCTGGGGCCAGCCGATTGCGCGGCGCACAACCGGAAGCTGATCTACGGTCGCATGACGGGCTGGGGCCAAAGCGGGCCCTTGGCCCAGGCCGCCGGGCACGACCTGAACTATGTGGCACTCACGGGCTTGTTGTCGTTGTCGGCGCACCGGGGCGAACGCCCGGTGGTGCCGCCCACGGTGGTCGGCGATGCGGGCGGTGCGCTGGGTTTGGCCTTTGGTATTGCCTGCGCATTGATTGAGGTGCGAACCAGTGGCCGGGGCCGTGTGGTCGATGCCGCCATCATTGACATTGTTGCCATGCTGGGAGGCATTGCGCAATTGGCGCGTGGGCGCGGCTGGCTCGATAGCGCCGGCCTGAACCTCTTCCATGATTCACCGTTTTACGATGTCTACCCCTGTGCCGAAGGTGGTTTCATCACGCTGGGTGCGATAGAGCCCCAGTTTTATGTGCTGCTGCTGGACAAGCTTGGCTTGGCTGATGTGCCGGCCGCCGCCCAAAACGATCGGGCGCAGTGGCCCGCCTTGAAGGCGCGGTTTACGGCCCTGTTTGCCAGCCAGACGCGTGCCCATTGGGTGGCGTTGTTGGAGGGAACTGACGTTTGTTTTGCACCCGTGCTGAGCATCGCCGAAGCGGCTGCACATCCGCACAACCTGGCGCGTGGCATTTACCCTGCCGATGCCTCAGGCACCTTGCAAGTTGCTGCTGCACCGCGGTTTTTGCCGCTGGGCTAGCCTTGCAGGGTTGGCTCTGCCTCGTATGTTCCGCCCGTTTCGACTTAATATGTATTTTGGGAAAGTATTGTCGTTCAATTAAGCCAATAGTTCACGTATTAATTGAATAGTTAGCTATAATTAATGTATCTATTATTTATATTTTTTAGACCATTTTTTCTCATACTGCATTTCATTGAAGTGTTCAACGACAAAATCAATGAACGTGCGCACCTTGGCTGACAGGTGTTTTCGGCTCGGGTAGGCCAGGTTA
>JANOWY010000047.1:0-1933 GCA_031418135.1 Rhodoferax sp.
TGCTGGACGCCAAAACCGGTGCCGAAGCGCTGCGTTTGGGCATAGCCCAGCGGTTTCGTTTTAACGACCAAAACGTCACCCTGCCAGGCGGCACGCGGGAGCTGGCTGGTTTCAGCGACGTGCTGCTGGGTGCCACCGTGAACTGGGAACCCCGCTGGACTTTTGACGGCACCTTCCAGTTCAACCCGCGCACCGAACAATCGACCCGCTTCACCATGGGCGCACGTTATAGCCCGGGCAATTACCGCACGGTCAGCACGGCCTACCGCTTTCAGCGCGGTTCCAGCGAACAGGTGGAAGTAGCCTGGCAATGGCCACTGAACGACCTGTGGGGCGACAAAGGCAAGTCACTCGGCCAGGGCCAGGGTGAGGGTGAAGGCCGCTGGTACAGTGTGGGGCGGCTCAATTACAGCGTGCTGGACAGCAAGCTGGTCGATTCTGTTTTTGGTTTTGAATACGATGCCGGTTGCTGGCTGGCGCGGGTGGTGCTGGAGCAACTGCAAACCGGTACGGGCAGCACCAACCAGCGCATCATGTTCCAGCTTGAACTGAGTGGCTTTGCCCGCTTGGGTGCCAACCCCCTCAAGACACTGAAGGACAATATCCCCCGATACCAGTATCTTCGCGAGCAAACCACAACACCCAACCGGTTTTCGCAGTTTGATTAGCCCCGACATAACCCTTTTTACCGTTCGATGCATGACCCCACCTGATTTCAAACCTGCTTCCCGGGTGTTGCCCCAACGGCTGGCGTTTTGGGCGCTGGCTGCCCTGCAAACCTTGCCCATGGTTCAGGCGCAGGGCCTGCGCCCGCTGAACCCCCAAACCATCATCGCACCCCGGCCGGCGGCTGTGCGCACGGAAGCGGCCACCGGCAGTGCCCAGCGCGCTGCCGATTTCATTGTGGCCATCGTCAACACTGAGCCCATCACCAACGCCGAGTTGCGCCAGGAGGCGCAGCGCCTGGCCCCACAACTGGCGCAGAGCCGCCAGGGCCGCCCGCCTGATGCCGAGCTGGCCCGCCTGGTGCTGGAGCGCATGATCAACGAGAAGGCGCAACTGCAAGTTGCCAAAGAAACCGGCATCCGTGTGGATGACCTGGCGGTAGACCAGGCCGAACAAAATGTTGCCGCGCAAAACCAGGTGGATGTTGCCACCTTGCGCAAACGCCTGGCGGCCGATGGCATTGGCCAGGCCCAATACCGCGAGCAATTGCGGGATCAGCTCATCCTGATCCGGGTGCGTGAACGCGATGTAGATTCAAAGGTGAAGGTGTCTGACCTGGAAGTTGACCAGTTCTTGCGCGACCAGGCCAACGCGGGCGAAGCCAACACCGAGCTGAATCTGGCGCAGATCCTCATCGCCGTGCCTGAAAACGCCAGCGCCGAACAAAGTGCCAGCCTGTTGGCCAAGGCCGAAGCAGCGTTGGCCCGGGCCCGCGCCAATGAAGATTTTGGCAACCTGGCGCGTGAGCTGTCAAATGCGGCAGACCGCAGCAACGGTGGCCAAATGGGCCTGCGCAACGCCGAGCGTTACCCGCCCTTGTTTCTGGATGCCATCCAGGGCCTGGCGCAAGGCGGCGTATCGGGCGTGGTGCGCTCGGGCGCCGGTTTTCACATCCTCAAAGTCGTTGAAAAGCGCGTGGCCGGCATGACGGTAGAGCAAACCCGGGCCCGCCACATCTTGCTGCGCGCCAGCCCCCAGCTCACAGAAGCCCAAGCGCGCGACCGGCTGGCCGATTACAAACGCCGCATTGAAAGTGGCCAGGCCGAATTTGCCCAGTTGGCCCGCGAGCATTCGCAAGACGGCAGCGCCGCGCAAGGCGGCGATCTGGGCTTGGCCAGCCCGGGCCAGTTTGTGCCCGAATTCGAACAAGCCATGGCCACCTTGGCCCCCGGCCAGATTGCCCCGCCACTGGTGTCACGCTTTGGCG
>JANOWY010000048.1:0-11925 GCA_031418135.1 Rhodoferax sp.
CAAAGAGATGGTGATGCCGGGCGACAACGTCAGCATCACCGTCAAGCTGATCAACCCGATTGCCATGGAAGAAGGCCTGCGTTTCGCCATCCGTGAAGGTGGCAAGACGGTCGGCTCTGGCGTTGTGGCGAAAATTTTGGCGTAAACCCGATTCATTTCCAAAGGAAAACATCATGGCTACCACCAAACAAAAAATTCGTATCCGCCTCAAAGCGTTCGATTACAAGCTGATCGACCAGTCTGCCGCCGAAATCGTCGACACCGCCAAGCGCACAGGTGCGATTGTCAAGGGCCCCGTGCCCCTGCCAACCCGGATGAAGCGTTTTGACATTCTGCGTTCGCCCCACGTCAACAAAACGTCACGTGACCAGTTTGAGATCCGCACCCACCAACGTCTGATGGACATCGTGGATCCGACGGACAAAACCGTTGATGCCCTGATGAAGCTCGACCTGCCGGCTGGCGTGGACGTCGAAATCAAGTTGCAATAACATCCGTTTTGCGCTGAATTGAAAAAAGGCCCGGATGCAAATCCGGGCCTTTTTTTGTGGGCGTGATACGCATGCAGCACGCGCCATGGCATTGTTTACACCATCAGTGTTTCGCCAATGCCAACGACGGCTCTTCGTCCAGCAACAAGCCTTGCGCCCAGCCTTGCAGCTTGGTGGTATCCGCCCGTAGCACCTCTTGCTTGACCGCCAGAATTTGGGCAGGGTGCATCGAAAAACTGCGCAGGCCCAAACCGAGCAAGAGCCGCGTCATCGCCACGTCACCCGCCATTTCTCCGCACACGCTCACGCCTTTTCCCTGGCGCGTGCATTCGGCGATGGTGTCGGCCACCAGGCGCAACACCGCCGGATGCAACGGGTCGTACAAATGCGCTACGGATTCATCGGCACGGTCAATCGCCAGCGTATATTGAATCAGGTCGTTGGTGCCCACCGAAAGAAAATCAAAATATTTGAGAAACACCTTGAGCGTGAGCGCTGCAGCCGGGATTTCAATCATGGCACCCAATTGAACCGGGCCAAAAACCACGCCACGCTGGTTCAACTGCGCACGCGCCTGTTCCAGCAGCACCATCGTTTGGCGGATTTCACTGGCGTGGGCGAGCATGGGAATCAGCAAATTCACGGGACCATGTGCAGCCGACCGCAAAATGGCCCGCAACTGCGTTAAAAACATGGCCGGGTCTGCCAAGCTCCAACGAATCGCCCGCAGGCCCAGGGCCGGATTCAAATGCCCGTCATCCTGGTGACCACGCTCGCCCGGGTTAACCAGCGGTTTATCAGCCCCGATATCGACCGTGCGTATCGTCACCGGCAAGCCTCGCATGCCCTCCACGGCCGTGACATAGGCCTGGTATTGCTCATCTTCATCGGGCAAAACACCTTGTCGGCCCATGAACAGAAACTCGCTGCGGAATAACCCGACACCCACGGCCCCAGCGCGCACCGCCGCCGGAGCGTCTTCAGGCATTTCAATATTGGCCAGCAATTCAATTTTTTGACCGTCCATGGTGACAGCCGGGGTGTGCAACAAACGGCCCAGGCGCCCCCGATCCATCTCGAGTTGCCGTTGCTTGAAGCTGTATTCCGCCAGGATGATGGCGGAGGGGTCAACAATCACCACACCAGCATCGCCGTCCACAATCACCCAGTCATCCTGCCTCACCAGTTGGCTGGCTTGGCGCGCGCCCACGACCGCCGGGATGTCCATGCTGCGTGCAACGATGGCCGTATGCGACGCCTTGCCGCCAACGTCGGTCACAAAACCGGCAAACACACTCTGCTTGAATTGCAGCATGTCTGCGGGCGACAAATCATGTGACACGAGAATCAGCGGCACGTCCACGGTGTCGCCCAACAACAAATCCTGTTGTGTCGTTTTGCGCGGCGGGCGCAGACCATGCGGGCCCAGTGCGCTGCTCACGGCAGCACGGGCCAGTGCGGAGGTGTCACCCTTCATGGCCCGCAACACGCGTTCGGTGATCTGCTCCAGGTCAGCCTTGCGTTCGCGCAGGTATTCGTCCTCCATCTCGTCGAACTGGCGCGCAATGACTTCAAACTGCGATGTCAGGGCCCACTCGGCGTTGTAGAGCCGGTCGGTGATCCAGGATTTGACCCCGATGATGAGCTCTTCGTCCTGCAACAACATCAAATGCACATCCAGCAGGGCTGCCAGCTCATGCGGCGCTTCTTTGGGGCCCATATGGGCGATATTGGTCTGCAGCCGGTGGATTTCATCAATCACGGCATTTCGCCCAACCCGAACGCGGTCAATCTCGGTCTCTACTTGCGACGCATCGATGAAATAGTGGGCCACATCCACCCGGCTCGAGGCTACCAGCACCGCCCGGCCAATGGCAATGCCCCGCGCAACCGGCAAACCATGAATGGAAAACGTCATGGGCAGCGACCCGCGTAGTGGTGGAGCGTGAGGGCCGCAATTTCCCGCCGGGCCGCCCCAAGGGAAATGAACCTCCTCGGGGGGCAGCGACCCGCGTAGCGGTGGAGCGTGGGGGCCACAATTTCCCGCCGGGCCGCCCCAAGGGAAATTAGCCCCCTTGGGGGGCAGCGACCCGTGCAACGGTGGAGCGTGGGGGCCATATTATTGGCCTTCTCCAAACTTGTCGTTGATCAGCGCCAGCAATGCATCCATGGCTTCTTGCTCCCGATCACCGGAGGTTTCTACCACAACGGCGACGCCCATGCCAGCCGCCAACATCATCACGCCCATGATGCTTTTGGCGTTCACCCGCCGCTCACCACGTCGAAGCCACACTTCACACGGAAAACTGCCCGCTGTCTTGGTGAGTTTGGCAGACGCACGGGCGTGCAAACCCAGTTTGTTGCTGATGGTGACGGTTTGCAAGATCATGGAAAGGAGCTGTTAGGAGGTTTCAAGGATACGTCAGTGGTTGCAGATGGGCAGCGGCTTCAAGCCACCTTTGCCTGCAAGGCAGGCATTGAAGAAATGGCCTGTGCAGCCGACAGGTCTGGCACGACCAGCTCAATGCCCCGAACGCCACCCAACAGGGCCCGCTCGACCAATTGATTCAATGGCTCTTCACGATAAGTTACGGCGCGCAACAGCATGGGGAAGTTCACGCCGCAAATCATCCGCGTGTTGGCATCTTGCACCAATACCTGCCCCACATTGCAGGGCGAAGCGCCTTTCATGTCGGTCAGCACCAATTTTTGCGGGTGAATCAAGGCGTTCATCGCAGCACGGCCCACTGCCAGTGAATGTTCCTGCGACCAGTCGGCTTGGATGTCTACCGCACTGACGGTATGGGCATGTTCAGGAAAAACATGCAGCACCGCCTCTCGCAATGCACTGGCTAGAGGCGCGTGGGCAATGATGAGGATTCCGGTCGTCATAAGGCCAGATTATCCCTTTTGGGGCATGGGTTGGCTCCTGACAAAATGTACATAGGACGCCACGCAGCAGAACAGGAAACCGGCAAAGGCACCCCGAAACGCGTTGACCTCAGAAAAACCCACCGCACGCAAGCCGTCGATGGCCAATCCAATACCCCATTGCACCGAAAAAATACCTGCAAACAGCACCAGGTTGAAACCTGAAAGCGCCCGTCCAGCCAACGCCTGCGGGAACGCCATTCCAACCGCCGGTTGCGAAAGCGAAACACAGCTGCAGGCCATGCAATACAGGGCCAGCAAAACCTCAGCGCGGGTGCGCAAATCTTCGCCCAGAAACACCAGCAACGCCAGCAGCAGAAAACTGAAGGGCAACCCCATGGCGATGATTACCTCGGCCCGTATGCCACGCTGTGCCAGGCGGGGGCTGGCCAAACCCCAGGCCCAAAAAGTGAACAACATCGCCACATTAATCCAAAAAAATCCGGTTGCCGCCTGATACGGCGAATACCCGGCAACCCGGGTCATCCAGGGCACAACCCACAGGGTTTGCATGGCCAGCAAACCGCCATAGCAAAAGAAGCCGACCGGCACCATGCGCTGAAAATACGGGTTCCGCCAAACCTCGGTATAACTGGCCCAAACGCCCTCGCGCCCGCTCGATCCATCCGTCTGCTGGTTCGAAGTTGATGCGGGCCACGCCGGCACCTGCCAAACAACGCACAAAATTGCCAGGCTGACCAATACAGCCAGTCCCAAAAACAGGGGTCGCCATCCGACCAGCGGCATCAACCATTGCACCGGCAAGCTTGATGCCACCATACCCAGCGAACCCGTCATCAGCATCCATGAGTTGGCCCGCAACTGGGCTGGCACGTCCAACCAGCGCCGGTAGGCCGTTAATGGGGCCATCAAGCAGGCGCTAACACCCACGCCACACAACATGCGTGCGGTTAACAAACCTGCAAAGCCGGTCGCTTGAGAAAATGCCAAGCATCCAACCACTGCGAATGCCAAAAAAAGCGCGAGAATTTTGCGCGGACCATACCGGTCCAGCCAAGTTCCCAGCGGTAGTTGGGTGGCTGAAAAACCCAAAAAATAGCCGCCGGCCAGCAAGCCCAGATCGCTGGCGGAGAGCGAAAACTCCTGCGTCAGCGTGGGTGACAACGTTGCCGTTATCGTGCGGATTAATGCCGAAAAGAAATATGAAAAAGCAAACGCCAAAAAGACCCGGATGGCCTGCCGGACGGGCAAAACATCCGTCACAGGCTGGGCAGACGCATCGGAGATAGTGGGCACAGGTGGCAGTGAAAAATTGAAGACAGAGCGATATACGACAAACAAACTGCGGCAGCTGTCAATGCTGAAATCTTAAGCCGCCAAAAAATGCGTCATACATTTCGGGTTTCAGCAGCGCCTGGGTCGTTTTTCCTTCAGGATTGTCCACATAAATCGCCAACTGAACCACCTCCTGCCCGTTCACCACCCATTGTGCCGCCAACACAACGCCCCCCCCGCCCGGGCGGTTGCCACGGGTGGTTATGGCACCCGCCCATGCCGTCGCCAACGGCACCACATCCACGGCATTCAGGTGGGTTAGGGTGGAACGCCGCCAGTGGTCCAGCGCAAGCTGCGCTGATGCACCCGGTGGCAATTGCGCCCTGGCCACTGCAAACGTGGCACCGGCAGTCGTGCAGTTGAGTAACTTCATCGGCACCTCTTGCCCGCCCAAAGGCACCTGGCGAGCCGATTTGTCGGGTTTACAGGGCAGCATTGCCACCAGCGGCGCGTTCTCGAACCTAACCTCGCGCCAATTGAGCGCAGGCTGACAAGCCAAGAGCGCCAAACAACACGTTGCCCACCCCATCGACCAGCTGCGCCCCAAGCCCAATCCCATGTGGCACCCCTGTCGTCCGTTTGGCAGTCCACTCCCGATGGGGTATCCAATGGCGCGCCCGCTGGCGCCGTTAATTCGCGCCTCCTGCGGCAAGTTCGCGATTATTTGAGCGCCCCAAATACCTTTTTGAGCAAGTTACTGCCGGTGCCGATGGGATCTTGGCGAATTTTTTTCTCTTCTTCACCGATCATGAGGTAAAGGCCATCCAGTGATTTGGTGGTGACATATTTTTGGATGTTGGCGTCTTCAGCCTTCATCAACCCCATGCCTGCCGCTTTACCGGCAAGGTCGTTGTACTGGGTCGCCAAGCCGACTTTTTCAGTGGCTTTGGTGACCACCGGCAAAAAGCGTCCCTCCAGCGGCGACCGTGTTTTTTCAGTAAAAAAGTCTGTAACCGAAGTTTCACCGCCACCCAAAATCTTTTTGGCATCCTGAACACTCATGCTCTTGACAGAGCTGACCAGCAACTCTTTGGCTTGCGGTACCGCCGCTTCGGCGGCGCGGTTCATCGAAGTCACCAGGTCGTCAATTTTGCCGCCTTGCCCGATCGTGCGCAAAAACCCGGCAGCTTTTTCAAGGAAACCGGGCAAAGGAATGCGAACTTTCGGGTTCCCCAGGAATCCATCTGTCTGGCCCAATAATCCAACCGCCGCCAAAGCACCTTTTTCCAATGCCAGCTTGAGCCCGGCGGATGCGTCTGCGTTGGTCAGGTCAGCCAGCGACAATGCCAGTGCATGTTGATGCACCAGGCCGATCAGACCAGCCAAGCCCGTACTAACCAACGATGATCCTGTAACCGAATTAAACTGCCTGCGATCCATGACGACTCCCTTATTCAAACGAAGCCTCTATCTTGCCGCAGCCGCAGCCATTTTGGCGGTGGGCAGTGCGGTATTTTTTAGCTCTGGCACCGAAATCGCACCAGAGTCGAAATTTGTCTTGCTGGACGGTAGCAGCCAATCCACATCCCAGTTCAAAGGCCGTGTCACTTTGGTGAATTTTTGGGCGACTAGCTGCGTTACCTGCGTGGCGGAAATGCCGAAAATCATTGCTACGTACGAGAAATACCATACCAGAGGTTTCGACACGATGGCCGTGGCCATGAGTTATGACCCGCCCGCTTACGTCGTGAATTACGCGCAAACCCGCAAACTGCCGTTTAAGGTGGCGATTGACAACACGGGCAGTGTGGCCCGTGCCTGGGGTGAGGTCAAACTCACACCGACCACTTATTTGGTCAACAAACGCGGCGAAATCGTGAAGCGGTTTGTCGGTGAGCCTGATTTTGCCGAGCTGCACAAGCTGATTGATGACCTTTTGGCCCAGGTGGGTTGATGGGGACCGAAGCAATATCGATGGGCGAGAGCTATCAAATTTTGTAGCAAAAACCGTTAAGTTGTGTGTGTTTTTAGTGTTGCAAATAAAATGCGAAATTGTTAAACGCTGTTAAGCATTATTAGCTATATTTTTAGCAGCATAATTTCACCATTATTAGTCATTTCAAAGTAAAAAACGCACCAAATGGTGCGTTTTTTTCGGTACTGATAGAAATAGGGTCTCTTGGCGGGACGCCTTCAACCGTATTTTTCTCGGGTGCCTCGTTGCCCGCTGGGTTTATTCCTTGCGGAAATTGTCGTGGCAGGCTTTGCAACTGCCACCCGTTGCACCTACAGCAGCCTTGATGGCATCAATATTGCCACCCCGCGCTGCTGCCGCCACTTTGGTCATTTCGCCCTGCATGGTTTCATAGGCCGCCTTGAACTTTGCACCGTCGCTCCAGATTTCTGGCTTGGCCTTGGTATTGCCTTTGTCAGACCCTTCGACAAAACCAGCCCACGGCAGCTTGGACATGGACTCGGCGATGGCCGCGTTTTGGGCAGCAGCCTCGGCGTTGAAAGGAATCCGTCCGTTGGCCATCGCAGCTACCCGGCCAAAATGTGTGGCCATCACCGTCAACGCCGACTGGCGGTATTTGATGGCATCTTCCGGCTTGGCGAATTGGGCCGATGCGGGCACGCTGAGGGTGACGGCGGCGGCGGCGAGAACAAAAGTTGCAATAGCTTTCATGGGGCTCCTGTAAAAAGTGGGTAAAGACAGCTGGATCAGACTGCTGGTTGGGGTGACAGGCACCTTATCGATGGATTGATCGCGCTAGATGGAGTGAGTTCAAGTTCAGAAAGTTCTGTGCGATTCCCCCAATACAGGGTTTATACGGGGCGTCCTATGGGCGAGCGTGCCCAACACCCTTACCGGTATCGGCAGCCTGGCAAACCCGCCGGAGTGGTTTTACACTGTGCTCTACAGCAATTGACGAATCATCATGAACTCACCCATTCCATCCACTACTTTGCACACAGTCCGCGTCTGGGATTTGCCCACCCGGGTGTTCCATTGGGCGTTGGTGCTTTGTGTCATCGGCCTGGTGGGTAGCGGCTTGCGCGGCGGGGACGCCATGGTTTGGCATTTCCGCATGGGGTACACCGTGCTCAGCCTGCTGCTGTTCCGCATCGTGTGGGGTCTGGTCGGCGGACGCTGGTCGCGCTTTGCGTCCTTCATTTATGCACCTGGTACCGTTTTGGCCTACTTGAAGGGACAAGGTAAACCTGAGCATTCCGCGGGCCACAACCCGTTGGGAGCCGGCTCCGTGTTTGCCATGTTGCTGTTTTTGCTGGCGCAGGTGGGTACCGGGCTCTTTGCTGATGACGATATTTCCAACAGCGGACCTTTGTCTAAATTTGTCGCCAATGCAACCGTCAGTCTGGCAACCAATTACCACAAAAATATTGGCAAATTTGTGTTGATCGCCCTGGTGGTGTTGCACATTGCAGCCATTTTGTTTTATCTCTTTAAGAAGAAGGAAAATCTGGTCAAACCCATGCTAGGCGGTGACAAACTCATGACAGCCGCCGTACCTAGCGCGCGCGACACTGCCGGGAGCCGGGTGATGGCGGCGGTCATCTTTGCAGTGTGTGCGAGCGCCGTGGCGTTGATGGTGAACCGCGCGGGCTGAAACGTCAGGCGATGCCATTTTGAAACCCGTCGGCCACGCCATCAAAGCGCCTGTCATCGAGCTTAAGACATCACATCGGGATATAGAACTGACTGAATTGCGAGAGCTCATTAGAGAGTATGCGCTGGCTCTGAAAGTTGACTTGTGCTTCCAGAACCTGGAAGGCGAACTGAAGCAGCTACCGGGTGATTACGACGCACCCCGCGGCGCACTGATCAGCGTCTGGGTCAACCAGCAATTGGCGGGTTGTTGCGCACTGCGTCCACTTGACACCTCGGATTACCTGTTGGCCAGCGAAATGAAGCGGCTTTATGTAAGAGGTGCCTACCGAGGACTGGGTTTAGGCCGTCAATTGGCCGAGGCCATTCTGGAGGCAGCACGTATGGCCGGTTACCAACACGTTTTGCTGGATACCCTGAGCGACATGGAGGCCGCCCGCGGACTGTATGGCGAACTGGGGTTTGTAGAGATCCCGCCGTATTATCACAACCCAATAGCGGGGGCGCACTATTTGATGGCCAAACTTTGAAAATTGACTGAAACAATAATTAAGTCAATGAGTAACACTATGCGACTAGGTATTGTTCTCATTGGAAATTGTGAATCAGCTATCTATTTCATTTCGGTTTAAGTGAATAAAAATAAAAAAAGCCGCCAATATCAACAATGGCGGCGTTTTTTAGTGGGCACAACGCGGTTTCAACGCCAAGACCCGTTTAAAACTGCCCATCCCAATCCGCAAATCGTTACCGGGTTGTCAGTTGGCGGCAATCGGCTGCGGTTGCACCTGTGGCTGCGGCACTATGCACCGCAGCGCCCGAGCAAAACAATCAGGCTTTGGCTTGGGCCAGCAGCGTGCCCGCGTCACTCACTTCAAACTTGCCTGGGCCTTCAACATTCAGGCTGGTCACTTTGCCGTCCTTGACCAGCATGGAATAACGGTTGCTACGCAGGCCCATGCCACGCGAACCCAAATCGAGCGTCAAGCCGGTGGCTTGCGTGAAGGCAGCGCTGCCGTCACCCAACATGCGCACCTTGCCGCCGGTTTTCTGGTCACGCGCCCAGGCGCCCATCACAAACGCGTCATTCACGCTCACGCACCAGATCTCATCGACGCCAGCGGCCTTGAGTTCGCTGAATTTCTCAACCTACCCTGGGACATGTTTGGCCGAGCAAGTAGGTGTAAAGGCGCCTGGCAGCGCAAACAAAGCAATGGTTTTGCCAGCGCTGGCCTTGGCCACGTCAACTGCATTGGGGCCAATACTGCAGCCCTCACCCTCAACTTCAGAAAACTCCATCAGGGTCGCTGCGGGAAGCGTGTCGCCTACTTTGATCATTAGATACTCCTCTTTTTAAAAGAATTGAAAACACAAACGAATGTCTTTGAAAACCAACAAAAACGGCTCACATTGTGAGCCGTTTTGATGCGCCTTGCAGCGTCTGAACCCAATAGGCTTAGACAGCAATTGCCTTTTCAACCAACCGGGTGGCCACCCAGTTTTTGGTTTTGGAAATCGGGCGGCTTTCGGTGATTTCGATCATGTCACCCATCTTGTACTCGCCTTTTTCGTCATGGGCGTGGTACTTGCTGGATTTACCGACGATCTTGCCATAGAGTGCGTGTTTGACACGACGCTCGATCAAAACCGTCACGGTTTTGGCGCGTTTGTCACTGACCACCTTGCCGACCAAGGTGCGTTTGAGGGATGTTTTAGCTTCCGTCATGGGTGCTCCTTATTTGGCGGCCTGCTTTTCGACCAGAATGGTCTTGGCGCGGGCGATGTCACGACGGGCAGAGCGCAGCGTGGCGGTGTTGGAGAGTTGTTGCGTGGCTTTTTGCATGCGCAGGCCAAAGTGGGCTTTTTGAAGCGCCTTGACTTCCGTTTGCAGGCCAGCGACGTCTTTTTGACGCAGTTCAGAGGTTTTCATGGTTCAAATGCTCCTTACTGACCAATCATGCGGGCTACGAAGGTGGTGCGCAGCGGTAGTTTGGCAGCTGCCAAACGGAACGCTTCACGGGCCAGCTCTTCGGACACACCGACGATTTCAAAGACGATTTTTCCAGGCTGGATTTCAGCCACGTAGTACTCAGGGTTACCTTTGCCGTTACCCATGCGCACCTCTGCAGGCTTTTGGGAGATTGGCTTGTCCGGGAACACACGGATCCAGATACGACCACCACGCTTGACGTGGCGCGAAATGGCACGACGAGCAGCCTCGATCTGGCGGGCCGTCAGGCGGCCCCTGTCGGTGCATTTGAGACCGAAATCACCGAACGCAACCGAGCTACCCCGGGTGGCGATGCCGGTATTGCGGCCTTTTTGCTCTTTGCGGTACTTGCGACGCGCGGGTTGCAACATAAATTATTCTCCTTTTCCGTCAGCAGCTACACCTGTAGCAGCTGGCGCGGCGACTTTACGTACGCGCTTAACGGTGGTTTTTGCGGCATCAGCCGGGGCATTGCCACCAGCTTCTACGGGTTTGTCGCTGCCATCAGCGGGGGCCACGTTGCCTGCACCGGCAATTTTGCGGGTGCGGGGCACTGCGGGGCGATCACCTGCGGGGCGTGCGCCCGGTGGGCCATCACGGCGTGGGCCACGGGGGCGGCGCTCGTCGTCATTGCGCGGCTCGGCAGCCACAGGCGCGTCGTTGCGGCCCAAATGGTCACCTTTGTAAACCCAGACCTTGACACCAATCACACCATAGGTGGTTTTGGCTTCAGAGGTACCGTAGTCGATATCAGCACGCAAGGTGTGAAGTGGCACACGGCCTTCGCGGTACCACTCGCAACGGGCGATTTCAATACCGTTCAAACGACCTGACGACATGATCTTGATACCCAACGCGCCCAAACGCATCGCGTTCTGCATGGCACGTTTCATGGCGCGGCGGAACATGATCCGCTTTTCAAGCTGCTGGGTGATGGAGTCAGCGATCAGCTTGGCGTCGATTTCAGGCTTGCGCACTTCTTCGATGTTCACAGCCACTGGCACGCCGAGCTGCTTGCCCAGGTCACGCTTCAAGTTTTCGATGTCTTCGCCTTTTTTGCCGATCACCACGCCCGGACGCGCCGAGTAAATGGTGATGCGGGCATTTTTGGCAGGGCGCTCAATCAGGATGCGCGACACCGAAGCGTTTTTCAGCTTCTTTTTGAGGTATTCACGAACCTTGATGTCTTCGGCCAACATGCCGGCAAAATCTTTGTCACTGGCGTACCAGCGTGAAGACCAATTGCGGCTGACAGACAACCGGAAACCGGTGGGGTGGATTTTTTGTCCCATATGTGTCCTCGCCTCTATCAGTTGCCGACTGTCACGTAAACGTGGCAGGTTGGTTTGCGGATTTGATTGCCACGGCCTTTGGCGCGTGCAGTGAAGCGGCGCAGCGAAGCACCTTGCTCGACGTAAATGGTTTTAACCTTCAACTCGTCGATATCGGCACCGTCGTTGTGTTCTGCATTGGCGATGGCCGACTCCAGAACTTTCTTGACGATCACAGCAGCTTTTTTCTGCGTGAACTGCAAAATGTTCAGGGCTTGGTCCACCTTTTTGCCACGAATCAGGTCAGCGACCAGACGACCTTTGTCGACCGACAGTCGAACGCCACGAAGGCTTGCTTTGGTTTCCATGGTCTTTTCC
>JANOWY010000049.1:0-20744 GCA_031418135.1 Rhodoferax sp.
CAAGGTGGTGGCGTAATGCGACTCGGGGAATCCGCTCAAGATCAGCACCGGCAAATCAGGCGCACGCGCCTTGATGGCGGCCAGCGCGTCAACCCCGCTTTGGTCGGGCATGGAGATGTCCATCACAAAGACATCCACGCCGCCTTTTCGCACAATGTCAACCGCCTCACGGCCCGTGGCGGCTTCTGCCACCACCTGAAAATCAATCTGGTCAGCAAAAAATTGCCGCAGGCCGGCCCGCACCATGGCATGGTCGTCAACGATGGCAATCCGGATCATGGTGCGAGGCAGTTGGTCATGCCGGATGATTACACACTTCTTGGGCAGCCCTGAAAATGGATTTCGTCAACACCCTCAAGGGCAAACGCTTCGTTGTGCCGCTGGCATTTTTGGCGGCGCTCGTGATGTTGCTGATGAGCGAAACAGCTTATTGGCAGACCCGCAGCTCGGTTGACAGCCTGGCCAGCATGGGAGCGTCCCGCATCACCATCTTGAAGCTGACTGAAAACCTGATCAACGCAGAGTCGATGCAGCGTGGCTACGTTTTGACGGGCGACGAGAACCTGCTTCTCAATCTCGGGAAATCCCAAAAGATTCTGGACGAAACCTTTGCGACATTGAGTGCCGATTTTGCCAAAGACCCTGAATTCATCATGGCGCTGGACCGTATGCGGCTGAAGGTGGATGCAAGGCTGGCGTTGATGGCGCAAAGCGTACGCTTGAAGCGTGAAGGCAAAACCGATGAAGCGATGCGCATCGCCTTGCAGGAGATGGGGAAAATGGAGTTCGTGCATTCCCTCGACGATGAACTGATAGTGCTGCAAAAGATCGGGCGCGACGAACGCAGCACCACCGTACACCACGGCCTGTTGCTGGCGCGAATCGGCGTGGCCGTGTTGACAAGCTTGAGCCTGCTGGCGCTGCTGATGTACCTGCGCCAGGCTCATGTGCTGGGTTTGCACCAAAAAGAGCTCAAACTGATCGAACAAACGGTGCGGGCCGACCTGGAGGCCGAGGTTGCCTCGCGCACCTCGGAGCTCACCGACCTGACCCGTTACCTGCTGAATGCCCGTGAAGACGAGCGTAACCGCCTGGCCCGCAACCTGCATGACGACTTGGGTGCCTTGCTGACATCTGCCAAGCTGGACGCAGCCCGCATCAAGGCGCGCCTGGCCAAAACAGCGCCAGACGAGCTGGAACTGCTGGCCCACCTGGTGGTTTCGCTCAACGCCTGCGTTGCGCTGGGGCGCGACATTATTGAAAACCTGCGCCCGTCAGCGTTGAGCAACCTCGGCCTGGTGGCAACCCTCGAAATCCTGACGCGCGAATTCACTGAAAACACCGGTGTTCTGGTGCAATGCCAGCTCAGCCCGGTAGCACTGAGCCCCAACGCTGAATTGATGCTGTACCGCGTGGTGCAGGAGGCGCTGACCAACATTTCCAAATACGCGCACGCCACACACGTCTGGGTTAGCCTGGGCAGCCAGGCGGGCCAGATCAGCCTGGCCGTGCGCGACAACGGGCAGGGCTTTAACCCGCAAACCAAGGCGGGTGCGTCTTTTGGTTTGCTGGGCATGCGTTTTCGCGTGGAAGCCGAGGGCGGCCACCTGGCGGTGACCTCCACACCCGGCAGCGGCACACAAATACTGGCCACACTGAAGGTGACTACGGCGCACGCTTGAGCCCGGCTTTCGGTGCTGGCAGTGGCTTCAGCCATGTCGGCCTTGTCCTACAACATGGCGACAGTTTCACCCACACATGGGCAACCCCTGCGCTGATAGATACCCCGCACAGCCCGGCGGATACTGGGTTCACCCCATCAAAGCGCTCGCCTGCACCCAGACGCGCAAACAAGCTGCAATTCAATGGCCCAACCCCCATCCATCCTGAAGGAAACCACATGTCCAACACCCCCATCGCCCAAACCATCGACAACCTTGCCGACAAGGCCACCAGTTCGGCAGACCACGCACTGTTTGCCACCCAACATGCGGCCAACGGCGCTTTGAATATGCTCGCCGACAAGGTGCTGGAGATCCGCAACCAGGCCGAGCCGGTGTTGGCCAATGCCAATGGCCATGTGAAGGACTATCTGCACCAAGGCATGGATTCCGTGCGGCACGCCTCACACCAACTCACCGATGCCGCCGTGCACGCGCGTGACGGTGCCGCCGGATACGTCAAAGAAGAACCCCTCAAGGCCTTGCTGATTGCGGCGGCCACAGGTGCCGCCCTGATGGCATTGGTCAGCCTGATCAGCCAATCACACCGCAAGGCCTGACCCGGTTGGCCTCGTCTACCCTGCTGCTTGTGCCGCCCGCCATGCCTTCCCCACAACCACCGGCCCTGGGTGCCGTTCTGCATCTCTTGGCCAGCCACCCCGGCCTTTTGGCGGAGCACACACAAGCCTATGCCGGGCTGCTGGCGAGCGAGGCGCAAATGGCCACGCAGCGCTTCAAGCGCCAAACCATACTGCTGGTCGTGGCGGTTGCCAGCCTGTGTGTCGGTGCCGTTCTGATGGGTGTCGCCTGGATGTTGTTTGCCACGGGCACGCCGCTCTGGGCCTTGTTGTCGGCACCACTGCCCGCCTTGCTGGTGGGCGGTGGTTGCCTGCTCATGGCAAGCCAGCCGATGCCCAACTCTCCTTTTGCCGAGCTTAAACGCCAGTGGGCGGCAGACTTGGCCATGATGCAGGAAACACTGGCACCATGACCTCCCCGGCCGAATCCGCCAGGTTGGCCAGCGAGCGCTTGGTTCGTTCGCGCAACAGTCTGCGACAGGCGATCCGTGCCGACCAGGCACCGGCGTCCGCCCCCATTGCCGCGCCAGCCTGGTTCAAGGCGCTGAATGGTTTCAAGGCCCTGCCAGGTATTGATGCGGTACTGGCAGCGCTGCGCATCGGCTGGCTGCAGCCACTGCGGCTGGCGGGCCTGACCTTCTCCGACATCGCAACGCCGTTGCTCAAACCGCTGGCGCAGCGGTATCCGCTGTCTTACGCCTTGGGTGGCGCGGCCCTCGGCGCATTGCTGGTGAAGCTCAAACCCTGGCGCTGGTTGCCTGCCGCAGCCCTTGTGTCGGGCCTGGCACCGCAAGCCGTGGGCAATATGCTGCGTGCCTTGCCGTTGCAATCGTGGGTGGCCTCTGCGGCGAGTGTTTTGGCAGCACAAAACCAGCGCAAACCACCCGTCTGACGCTGGGTTTTCTGCGCAGGCTGCTCTCAGGTAACCTGCAAAAAAGAGCAGCCGGAGCCGTTGCGTTTGGCCTGGTACATGGCGCGGTCGGCCTGTTTAAGCAACACGGCACCGGTCTGGCCATCGTCGGGCCACACCGCGATGCCAATGCTGGGCCGAACCACCAAAGCCAGTTCACCAACTGCCATCCGGGTCGCCACGGCATCAAAGATCTTGCTGGCTTGCTGGTAAACCTGCTCACGGCCCGGAAATCCCGTCAGGAAGCAGGCAAATTCGTCACCGCCCAGGCGGCCCACCATATCGTCGGTTCGCACGGCTTGTTTGATGCGCCCGGCGACGATTTTGAGAACCTCATCACCCTTGTCATGCCCGTAGGTGTCGTTGATTTTTTTGAATCCGTCCAGATCCAGGAAAAACACTGCCAGCGTGGGCCGCGCTGCCACCGGTCGGTCCTGCTCCTGCGCCTGATCCATCGCCTGATCCAGGCAATGGCAAAAATGGCTGCGGTTGGGCAAGGCCGTTAGCCCATCGTGACGTGCCAAGTGGTGCGCGCGCCGCTCTTGCGCACGGGTGCCCTGCAACTCGATGTGTTTGCGCGCCAGGGCCGCCTGCGCCAGCGACACTTCCTGTTTGAGATGTTGACGCTTGGCCAATTCTTTGGAAAGTGATTGGTGCAGCTGATCCAGCGCGGCCACACAGTCCACCATGCCAGCCTGGATTTGATGAATACTTTGCCGACGCATCGGTTCTGGCAAATCAGCCAGCGCATTGCCTGCCGCTGAAAGCAGGCGGGCCTTGATGGCGTTCAGCAACAAGTCCCAGTCAGTCACAGGGATATCGCCGGCAACAACCGGTAAGGGTGCAAGGCTCGGGGGGGCACCACTCTTACCGTCGTACATGACAGTTTCTGCTCTTGGCCTGGTGCCGTGGCTTGCGCCATGGGGCCAGGCATGCAAGCTTGGGACGGACTGCATGCTGTTCAGTATCCTGATTTTGCCCGGCCTAGATGCGGCCCATCACCACCAGGATGATGAGGATGATCACCACCAGGCCCAGGCCACCAGAAGGGCCATATCCCCATTTACTGCTATGCGGCCAGGTGGGCAAAACGCCGATCAGCATCAGGATCAGGACAATCAGAAACAAGGTTCCCAGGCTCATGGTGTTCTCCTCAATGGGTTAAAAAAGTGATGTGAAGGCAAGCGGTTTGAAGGCATGGCCCACGGCACTTGGTGATCGTAAAGAAGCCGCCCCCCGGGTTCTGTTCGATAGCGAACACATATTGAAAAAAAACCTGTACACGGCCTCATCGTGGTGAATGGAAACAGCGGCAACCAACCGGCGCTTATGTGCGCCAGCGCACAGTCGGCCCCGGCCTGCTGCGGCATCATGCAGGCCTGTTTTGGAGACACGAGATGGAAGTTGCCAGCGAGACGCCGATGTCTGTACCCGCCGAACCACCCGGCGACGCATTGGATCCCCAAGCCAAGGGCACGCCTCACTTCGAGCGGAACAAAACCCTTTTCTGGCTGCTGGTGGCCGCATCGCTGGGCCTGGTCTGGATATTGCTGCCGTTTTACGCACCCATCATGTGGGCCTTTACCTTGGCCTTGATGTTTGCGCCTTTGCATCGTTCGTTGCTCAAACGCATGAAGGGCGAAGCCAATGCAGCGGCTGTGCTGACGTTGCTGATCGTTGTGGCGCTGGTGGTCTTCCCGCTGGTGCTGGTGGCACTGGCTATGGCGGGCGACGCGGCTGAGCTGAACCGGCGCTTGATGACGGGTGAATTGAACCCCATGCGGTATTTGCAGGCCCTGTTCGACACCCTGCCGCAATGGGCGCGTTTGCTGCTGGAGCGCCTGGGCCTGAAAGATTTCGAGAGTGTGGAGCGCCGCAGCTCGGCCGCCATGGCCCAGGCCAGCCAATACGTTGCAGCGCAGGCGCTGAGCATTGGCATGGACACCTTTGATTTTGTGGTCGGCCTGTTCATCTCGCTCTACCTGGCCTTCTTCATGCTGCGTGACGGCGAACAACTGGCCCGCACCCTGCACACCGCTTTTCCGCTGGCACCGGGCTACAAATACCAGTTGCGCAACAAGTTTGCCACGGTGATTCGGGCCACCATCAAGGGCAACTTCCTGATCGCCGGCATCCAGGGGGCGTTGGGGGGCATTGCATTCTGGTTTCTGGGTATCCAGGGTGCCCTGTCATGGGCAGTGCTGATGGCCTTGTTGTCGTTGTTGCCTGCCGTCGGGGCGGGTCTGGTGTGGGTACCCGTCGCCTTGTACTTTTTTGTCACCGGGGCGATTTGGCAAAGCCTGGCGCTCACCGCCTACGGGGTGCTGGTGATCGGCCTGGTGGACAACGTCTTGCGCCCCGCGCTGGTGGGCCGCGACACCCGCCTGCCTGACTACCTGGTGATGATCACCACACTGGGGGGCATGGCGGTTTTCGGCATCAATGGTTTTGTGCTGGGACCGGTGATCGCCGCGCTGTTCATCGCGGTGTGGCACATCCACGGCACCACCCGCACCGACACCGCCCAGTGACCACCAAGGCCCAGCCTAAGGGTCAGGCCGCCATTGCGCCGATCTGGCCACTGCGCTGTTGCAGCATCTGGCGGTCCAGCACATCGATCTGGCCCCGGCTGTAACGGATGGCTCCGGCCCGTTGCAGCTTCAAGGCCGCTGCTGTCACACCTTCGCGCCGCACCCCCAACAGGTTGGCCAGCAGCTCTTGCGTCATCGACAAGGCCGCAGACGGCAAACGCTCCAGGCCCATCAGCAGGCGACGGCACATCAGCTGGTCAATGGACTGGTAGCGGTTGCATGCAGCGGTTTGCGCCACCTGCGCCATCAAGGCCTGGGCATAAACCAGCAAAATGCCCAGCACGGGGCCCTGGCGGTTCATGGCCTCTTTGACACACTGAACCCGCAGGCGGTAGGCTTGCCCGGCGTTTTGCACCACGGCATCACTCGGGGTGGAGTTGCCACCCATGAACACCGAGACCCCCACCACACCATCATTGCCAACCACCGCAATTTCGCAGGAGTCGCCGTCTTGTGTGCGGTACAGAAGTGAGACGATGGCCGTGGTCGGGAAATAGACGTAAGCCGGCGTGCGGCCTGATTCGCTCAAGACCTGACCCAGGCGCAATTCAACCTGTTCCATGTCTGGCATCCAGCGCTGCCATTCAGCCTCGGGCAAACTGGCCAACAACAAATTTTTCCGTGGATCAAGGCGCTGGGCGGTGGGTGTGTTCATGAAGGGCTCGCATGGCTTATGGAGTCTTCATGATCCCTTCGCGTTGAATTGGGCGCTATCAGCCGCAGCCGCTTGACGATGTCGGTGCGTTCCTACGCCGATGCACGGGCCACCAACAACCGGTCGTATTCCTTTTTGACGACACCGTAACACTCGCAGGCACGTGCCTCCAGGCCATGGCGGTTCAACACCCGGATGTGGCCGCGCGCATACCGGATCAGCCCGCCTTGCTGCAATTTCAGGGCCGATTCGGTCACGCCTTCACGCCGCACACCGAGCATGTTGGCGATCATTTCCTGGGTTATGTGCAGCTCGCTGCCGGCCAGGCGGTCCAGGCTGAACAGCAGCCAGCGGCACAACTGCTGATCCAGCGAGTGGTGCCGGTTGCAGACAGCGGTTTGCGACATCTGGGTGAACAGCGCCTGGGTATAGCGCAACAGCACCTGCATGACCGGGCCGGAACGCTTGAAGTCGTCCTGGATGATCTGCGCGGGAAGGCGAAAGCCGCGACCTTCGCTTTGCACCACGGCACGGCTGGCGGTGGATTCACCCCCCATGAAAAGCGATATGCCGACCATGCCTTCATGGCCCACCACCGCAATTTCAGCCGAAGCACCACTCTCCAGCACATGCAACAACGACACGATGCTGCTCACCGGAAAGTAAGCGTGAGACAAGGCCAACCCCGGTTCGTACAAGACCTGGCCCAGCCGCATCTGCACCGGCTCGAGATGGGGCAACCAGTGCTGCCACGCCATGTCGGGCAGGGCCTTGAGCAGGCCATTGTCTTGGGGGTGGAGCGCGGGCAGCATGGTGTGCGCCGCAGTTTAGGCCCTGCCTCCTTTGGCGGCAACCGTTTGTATAGCGTTCGCGGGCAACCGGCCCCTCAACGCGGCGTTGTCCTACACCCATCCGTAACGCTAGCCGATAACGCGGCAAAGGCTTGCCTCATAAAGTCATACCGGATTGGGTGCAACTTGCATCCAGCACCGCCTAAGCGTCACAGGAGACCTGCCATGCTTGCTTACACCCCAAGGGCGACGATTTCCAGCACGATTGCCGCCGCTGTTGCTGCCACCGTTGCGGTCGCCATCGTCTTGATGGCCCTGACCGCCGGTGGGGCCAGCCCGGCCCGCGAAGCGCATAGCACTGCGCCCGAAAAAAACACCGCCAGTGAAATCGCGCTGGGTGTGAGCGGCGTGCGGCTGGTGCAAAACGAAATCACGATAGGCCCATCACGGGCCCCGTGATAGATGGGTAACAAGCCGTCCGGCATTTTTCAATCTTCAATCAAAGGAACTTCACATGAACTGGGATCAAATTCAAGGCAACTGGAAACAAGCTGTTGGCAAAGTCAAGGAACAGTGGGGCCAACTGACCGATGACGACCTGGACGTTGTGGCGGGCCGCCGCGACCAACTGGCCGGCAAGATCCAGCAGCGCTACGGCATTGCCAAAGACGACGCTGAAAAGCAGCTTGCCGAATGGCAGCGCAAAGCCTCGGATGCCTGGTTTCCAAAAACCAAAGACTGAACCCAACGGCACGGCGCGAAGGCATCAGTATGAACTACTCCCAATTTGTCCTCGCACCGAGCGCCTGCATGAGCTGCCGCCTGCGCGAAATGTGTCTGCCAGCCGGCATGACCGACGCACAGGTGGCGCAATTCAGCCCCAGCGTAACGAGCAAGCGCCGCATCAAGGCGGGGCACACGCTCTACCAACAGGGCGACACTTTCCATACGATTTATGCGATTCGCAGCGGCACGCTGAAATCCAGCCTGACGTTGCCGGACAGCCGTGAACAGGTCAGCGGTTTCCATATCGCCGGCGAACAAGTCGGCCTGGACGGCATTGCGCAGGGAATCCACACCACCAACGCCCTGGCGCTGGAAGACACCGAGGTGTGCGCCATCACCTACGCCGGGCTGGTGCCACTGATGCTCTCCATTGGTGGCGGGCACCTGCTCAGCCGCATGATGAGCCGCGAAATTGTGCGTGACCAGCGCCTGCTGCTGATGCTGGGCAGCATGAACGCAGGGCAACGACTGGCCGGTTTTTTGCTGAACCTGGCGGGCCGGCTCAAGGGGCTGGGTTATGCCCCTGGTGAATTTCATCTGCGCATGACCCGCGCTGACATTGGCAGCCTGTTGTGCATGAAGATCGAAACCGTCAGCCGGATGTTTTCAGCCTTTCAAAAACAACACTTGCTGCAAGTAGACAAACGGCATATCCGGATACTGGACGCGCAAGGCCTGGCCAGCGCCTGTGCAGCGCCGCCGACCTGACAGGCGGCCTGCCGTGAAGTTCAAGGATTACTATGCCACCCTGGGCATTGCGCGCGATGCCGATCTGGACCAGATCAAAAAAGCTTACCGAAAGCTGGCCCGTCAACACCACCCGGACATGTCCAAAGCCGCCGACGCAGAGGCCCGTTTCAAAGACGCTGCCGAGGCCTATGCGACCTTGAAAGATCCTGAAAAACGCGCCGCCTATGATGCCTTCGGCAGCCACCCGGATGGCCAGGAATTTGAGCCGCCCTATGCAAGCCGATCACGCGGGTTTGATGCCAACAGCTTTGACGACATGGATCTTGCCGATCTATTGGCATCGCTGGGCCATGGCCATCGCCAGCCTGGCCGAGCCCCCGGCCCGATGCCCGGGCCGGATTTTGAAACCGGCTTGCAGGTCACCCTGGAAGATGCGCACCGGGGCACCACCGTCAACCTGACGCTGCAAACCAGCGATGGCGAGCGAACCCTGCAAGTCACGGTGCCACCGGGCGTGACTGAAGGGCAAAAACTCAGGCTGCGCGGCAAAGGCGGCAAGGGCCACGCGGGCGGTGCCGATGGTGACATTTACCTGCACATCACACTGCAACCCCATGCGGTGTTCCGCACCGATCACCATGACCTGTATTTTGATCTGGCGCTGGCACCCTGGGAAGCAGCCCTGGGCACAGAGATTGAAGTGGCCACGCTAGACCAGCCGGTGTTGCTGACCGTGCCACCCCTGACACCCTCGGGCCGCAAGTTGCGCCTGCGCGGGCGTGGCCTGCCCAACCCGCGCGCCGGTTCGGCGGGTTCGAACGCCCACGGCGACTTGTACGCCGTGGTTCAGATCGACATGCCCGCCAGACTGACTGACGCACAGCGCAAGCTGCTTGGCGAGCTCGCGGCTTCGTCCACCTTCAACCCCAGGGCGACCATTGCAGCCCTGCAAACCGGAGAGAAATCCCATGAAACCGCAAATGACTGAATGGATTTGGCTGGACACGCGGGAAACCGTTTCGCTGGCAGAGTTGTCGCAGGCGTGTGGCTTGTCGTCGGATGAACTGGGCGAATTGATCGACTACGGTGCGCTGCAGCCCTCGACACCGCTGCAACCCCACAGGGTTTTGCCCCACGAGTCGGCGTTGCCTTCGCCTTGCGAATTCCGCGCCGACTGGATCACCCGGTTGCGCACCGCCGCCAGTTTGCGCCAGCACTATGACCTGGATTTGTTCAGCATGGGCATGATGCTGGGTTACCTCACGCGCATTGAAGACCTGGAGCGCCAAGTGGCCTCTTTGCTGGCGCAGTCACCCGCTGCACCACGGCCCAGCCTGGGCCAAGGATATGAAAACTGAATTCCCGGTTTGACAATTTGACGAATTGACCAGTTCTCGAATGGGCAAAATGACAATGGCCCGGGAGGGCCACGCCAAAACCACTGCTGCGACAGCATCAGCACCAGGCTTGCGCCCGGCGACACCGCCACAGATTATTTGTGCTTGGTCACTTCGCTGCCGACCACAGCGCCGACTGCAGCGCCTGCGCCAGTGCACAAAATGCCGCCACACAGCAGGTTGCCAGCCACGCCGCCGATAACGGCGCCGGTGGCCACGCCTTGCTCCTGGCGGGTCATGCCAGAGCAGCCCGACAGCAGCACGATTGCCACGCCAGAAACAGCCAGAGTCACTTGGGTGTAGATTGATTTCATGATGAAAGCTCCTGTTGAAAAAGTTGATGAGGAGCCTTCAGTATGGCCAGCCCGACAAGCTGTGCCCAGCAGACAGCGCCGCTGCTTTCGGTAGTAGATGTCCTACAAGCCCGGCGGGTAAGCCCTTTCCTACACCAACGGGCGCATTTGGCTCACGGCAACCGGGCGGGTGCGCCTATGGTTTGCAAATGAGGTTGCGGCCAAACTGGCTGCATGGCGGTGGCTTTTCACCGCCTCCAGCAGGAGTTCAATATGCTTCACTACACCGTTGTATTTTTTGTCATCGCCTTGATCGCCGCCCTGTTCGGGTTCGGTGGCATCGCGGCCGGCGCGGTTGAAATCGGCAAGATTCTTTTCACCGTATTCGCGGTTTTGGCCGTGGTCAGTTTTCTGGTCGGCCTGGTTCGCAAAAACTGATTGCGGCCTGCCTGAACACCCCCTTTTCATTTCACCTTAACTTTTACTGGAGCAACTCATGAACTTTCGCAAACTTGCCATCACCACCTTGTCTGCCTTGGCGCTGTTGACTGCCACCGGCTGCGCCGTCACACGCGGCCAGGAAACCGTAGGTGCGTATGTCGACGACACCGTGATCACCTCCACTGTCAAATCGCGTTTTGTGGAAGACACCCAGGTGAGCGCTGCGGCCATCAGCGTGGAAACCCTTAACGGCACCGTGATGTTGTCGGGCTTTGCCAAAAGCAGCCTGGAGCGCAACGCCGCCGAGATGATTGCGCGGCGCGTGAATGGCGTGAAGCTGGTCAAAAACGAGATTGCCATTCGGCCTTGAGTTGAACCTGCGGCGCGGGTCACAGTGCCGCACTCAAGCGGCTGCCCCAACCGTTCACGGTTGGGGCAGCCCGGTTGATGCTGGCCCGACGCAGTGAACGCAAGCGCCCTTTTGCTGACTCAGGCGTTTCCCGGGAGTTGGCAAAAACGCCGTCTTTCGTTGTAAATTTGTACTTCAGTAAAAATATTTTTACGAATATTGAATATTGTTCATATAATATTTGCACAATTAGCTATTACTAATATAACAGTAATGAATATTAATTAAGTTAATATTTCTAAAAATTCAATAAAGTCTGTTTTTTCAGACACTCCAAAATCCACCAGTCGGGTCGATTAAAACCGCCCACTCAATCGTCCAGCCCGAGTTCCTGAATTTTGCGGGTGATGGTGTTGCGGCCAATGCCGAGTTTTTGGGCGGCCTCTATGCGCCGGCCTTTGGTATGGGCCAGGGCGGTGGTAATTAATTGGGCTTCAAAACGGCGCGTCAGCACCTCCCAGACATCTGGTTTGCCATTGGCCAGCAAGGTTTGTGCTTCCACTTCAACGCCAATCTCCCAGGCTGACCGGGACGCCGGCCCTGTCGCCTGCGCCAACTCTGCTGAATGCGAAAAATCAGTACCGTCACCAGCCCGCGCGACCGGGCCGGGCATTGACCCAAGCTGACTGACGCCCCCCCCTGAATCAACGCCGACTCCAAGCACTGACACTTGTTCAGCCGCAGCGACACTGGCACCAAGGCCTGGCTGCCCAACTGAAGCGGCAGGTGCCCGGCCATCGGGCGACCCTTGCGCAGTCGGATATGCAGCCCCAGGCGATGCGGGCGCAATTGCGCTGTAGGCCGAAACCGGCACTACATCGGTACTCAAGCGCACGACAGGCGGTGCGGCTGCCAGACCGGCACTGTCGCGGGCCGGTGGCAGGCTTTCAGCGCTCACGGCAAGCCCTTCAGTCACTTCAGGCGGCAAATCTTTGGGCTCGATCATTTGGGCCGGTGCCATCACCATCAGCCAGTGGCAAATGTTCTCTAACTGACGCACGTTGCCGGGGAAACTGAAGGCACTGAGAGCGGCCAGCGCGGCCTCTGAAATGCGTTTGGATTCGACCCCCAACTGCACCGCGCTGACATGCAGGAAATGCTGCGTCAGCACGGCAATGTCTTCACGCCGCTCGCGCAGGGGTGGCAGACGCAGGCGAATGACGTTCAGGCGGTGAAACAGGTCTTCACGGAACACGCCGTCTTTGACGCGCTGCTCCAGGTTTTGATGGGTGGCCGCAATCACCCGTACATTGGTCTTGATGGCGGTATGGCCGCCGACCCGGTAAAAATTGCCGTCGCTCAGCACCCGCAGCAAGCGGGTTTGCAGGTCATAGGGCATATCGCCGATTTCGTCCAGAAACAAGGTGCCGCCGTCGGCCTGCTCAAAGCGGCCCCGGCGCATGGTTTGCGCGCCCGTGAAGGCACCGCGCTCGTGGCCGAACAGTTCGCTTTCCAGCAGGTCTTTGGGAATGGCCGCTGTGTTGATCGCCACAAATGGCCCATTGCTGCCTTTGGCACTGGCATCGCCGCGCGGTGAGTGTTTGTGCAGGGCGCGCGCCACCAGCTCTTTGCCGGAGCCGGATTCGCCGGTGATCATCACCGTCACATTGCTCTGGCTCAAGCGGCCAATCGCGCGGAAAACATCTTGCATCGCCGGGGCCTGGCCGAGCATTTCGGGCGCTGCCACCGGGCGCGAATCGGCCACCGCTTCACGCTGGCTTTCATCCACTGCACGGCGGATCAGCTCGACCGCCTTGGGCACGTCAAACGGTTTGGCCAGGTATTCAAATGCACCGCCCTGGAACGCGCTGACGGCACTGTCCAGATCGGAATAAGCCGTCATGATGATGACCGGCAGGCCCGGGTGTTTGGCCTTGACCTTCTCCAGCAAATCCAGACCCGAGCCGCCCTGCATGCGGATGTCGCTCACCAGGATTTGCGGAATCTCGTCGTCACTGGCGGTGTTGAGTGCGGCCAACACGTCTTTTGGGTTGGTGAAGCTGCGCGTCGGCAGGTTCTCACGCAGCAGCGCTTTCTCCAGTACGAAGCGGATGGATTGGTCGTCATCTACTATCCAGATCGGCTTCATGCGTTGGGCTCTCGGTTAAGCGGTGTCTGCCTTCAGGGCAAGGGAATCAAAATCTCGAAATCCGTACGGCCTGGTTCGCTGTCAACCCCGATCGTGCCGTGGTGCTGTTGCACAAAGGTTTGTGCCAACGTCAATCCCAGGCCAGAACCACCGTCACGCCCGCTCACCAGCGGGTAGAAGATGCGTTCCTTGATCGAGTCTGGCACGCCAGGCCCGTTGTCGATGACATGCAATTCCAATGCCAATCTGTAGCGCTGTTTGCCAAACGTCACCTGGCGGGCAATTCGGGTCTTGAAGGTGACCGTCGCGCCCGACTGGGCAGCTTCCGATTTGCCCGCAGCATCCAGCGCGGCGGCTTCATTGATTTGTTCGGCCAAGGCCTGACACGCGTTGTGGGCAATGTTGAGCACGGTCTGGATGAGTTGCTCGCGATCGCCCCGGAACTCGGGAATCGAAGTGTCGTAATCGCGCACCACGCGCAAACCTTTGGGAAATTCCGCCAGGATGAGCGAGCGCACCCGCTCACACACCTCGTGGATGTTCACATCACCCACCAAGTGCGGTCGGCGATGGGGTGCCAACAGGCTGTCGACCAGCGTCTGCAGGCGGTCCGCCTCGCGGATGATGACCTGCGTGTATTCGCGCATTTCGCGGGTTTGCAAATCCATTTCCAGCAACTGCGCGGCACCCCGTATGCCGCCCAGCGGGTTCTTGATCTCATGGGCCAGGTTGCGGATCAGCTCCTTGTTGGCCTCGGCCTGTTCAGCCAGGCGTTCTTCGCGGTCCAGCTTGACCTGTTGCTCCAGGGGCAGCATTTCCACCACGATTTCACCGGCTTGATCGGTCTGGGTGACGATCACATGCACCAAAATAGGTTCGTGGTTTTGGGCTTGCCCGGCGCGTTTGAGCCAGGCGTCGTATCGCAGCGCGGCAAAGGCGTTGCCACCGGCCCCTTTGAGGGCCTGCTCCAACACATGCGGCTCGGTAAAACTGGCTGCCAGCGACATGCCCTGGATCTGGCGGCGCGAAACGCCCAAGGCGTCCTCCAGTGCAGAGTTGGCAAACAGCACGCGGCCATCCAGCGTCACCACCGCCACCAGGGTGGCCAGCAGTTCAAAGGAGAGGAACCGCTCGGTGCGGGGAATGGGTTGCGCGGCGTTTTTGCGGCGGTTTTTGAAGGTGTTCAAGCGGCTATTTTGCCGCAGATGGCCTGCTGTCTGGCAGGTGCCTCATCAGGAACTGACAGGTCCTGATGCGGGCGGATATATGCGGCGTGGCTTGCGCTCAGCGTGAAGCAGAACCGGCGGGCAAACGGCCGAGTTCGCGCCGAATACCGGCGATGTCGCTGTCGACGCGGGCCAGGTTGTTCTTCAGTTCTGCCACCCGGTCCAGGTACAACTGGTAATTGCGGCTTTCCATGCCGCGTTTTTCGGGTTCACCATTGTTGTATTCGCGCTGGAGCTCATCACGGCGCGCTTCGGCTTTTTTGAGTTCTGAATCGAGAATGATGCGGGCATCGGAATCGCGCCCGCGTTGTTCACCGGCATCTACCCGTTGGCCCGCTTGGCCTGAGGTTTGTGACGACTGCGGCGCTGCTGCCAGTTTGACGGGCGAGCCTGGCACCACATTGCCGGGTGTTTGCACCTTGGTGCCCTGAACAATGGTGACGTTGCCGCCCTCCAGCGCCTTGCAGTTGTGTGCCTTGGGATCGGTAAGCGAATTGGTGTAATAGTTGTTGTCGCAACGGAACATGCGCTCTTGGGCCATCGACGGCCCGGCACAGACTAAAGCGACAAGTAAAAACAAGAGCGGTTTCATGCAGACCTGCAAGTATGCGCTATTTGCGCCAAAAAACCAAATGAAGCCCCCAGAAATGAAAACCGGCCCGAAGGCCGATTTGTCCCATCGCTTCTGGCGCGAATTACAGCGAGTAATACATGTCGAATTCAATCGGATGGGTCGTCATGCGGAAACGCGTCACTTCCTGCATCTTGAGCTCAATGTAGGCGTCGATCATGCTGTCCGAAAAGACGCCGCCTTTGGTCAGGAAGCCGCGGCCTTTGTCCAGATAATCCAGGGCCTGATCGAGGCTGTGGCAAACGGTGGGCACCAAAGCGTCTTCTTCAGGCGGCAAATGGTAGAGGTCTTTGCTGGCGGCTTCGCCGGGGTGGATTTTGTTTTCCACACCGTCCAGGCCGGCCATCATCAAGGCGGTGAAGCCCAGGTACGGGTTCATCAGCGGATCGGGGAAACGCGCCTCAATGCGGCGGCCTTTTTCGCTGGGCACGTAGGGGATGCGGATCGAAGCCGAGCGGTTACGGGCCGAATAAGCCAACTTCACAGGGGCCTCAAAACCTGGCACCAGGCGTTTGTAGCTGTTGGTGCCGGGGTTGGTGATGGCGTTCAGGGCACGCGCATGTTTGATGATGCCGCCGATGTAGTACAGGGCGAAATCAGACAGACCCGCGTAACCGTTGCCGGCAAACAGGTTTTTGCCGTCTTTCCAGATCGACTGGTGCACGTGCATGCCGGAGCCGTTGTCGCCCACCAGGGGTTTGGGCATGAAGGTAGCCGTTTTGCCATAGGAGTTGGCAACGTTCCACACCACGTATTTCAGGTTTTGCGTCCAGTCGGCGCGTTGCACCAGGGTGCTGAAACGCGTGCCGATTTCGTTTTGGCCAGCGCCCGCCACTTCGTGGTGGAACACCTCCACCGGAATGCCCAGGGATTCAAGCACCAGCGAAATTTCAGCGCGCAGGTCTTGCGTGCTGTCGACCGGTGGCACGGGGAAATAACCGCCCTTGACGGTGGGCCGGTGGCCGCGGTTGCCGCCTTCAATTTTCTTGCTGCTGTTCCAGGGCGCTTCGTATTCGTCGACCTTGACGAAGGAACCCGACATGTCGGAACCCCAACGCACGTCGTCAAAAATGAAGAACTCGGGCTCGGGACCGAAGTAGGCAGTGTCACCAATGCCGGAGGATTTGAGGTAAGCCTCGCCGCGCTTGGCGATAGAACGCGGGTCGCGGTCATAGGCCTTGCCGTCGCCGGGTTCCAACACGTCGCACTGAATAAACACCGTGGTTTCTTCAAAGAACGGATCCACATTGGCGGTGTTCGGGTCGGGCATCAGCAACATGTCAGAGGCTTCAATGCCTTTCCAGCCTGCGATGGAGGAGCCGTCAAACGCGTGGCCCGACGTGAATTTGTCTTCATCAAAATGGGACACAGGCACGGTAACGTGCTGCTCTTTGCCACGGGTGTCGGTGAAGCGGAAGTCAACAAACTTGACTTCGTTGTCTTTCACCATCTTCATCACGTCTGCGACGGTCTTGGCCATCAAATACTCCTGTTGATTAAACTAAAAAGGGAAACCTGTGCTGAAAGGAACGCAGTTTTTATGCCACGTTTTTGGGGTCGGTTTGGGGCGTGGTTTTCGATCAGTTTGCCGCCGCCATGAGATCGCCAAACCTTGGATTCTGCCCGAGTTTTGGGGGCCAAACCCCAAGTCGGCCCGCTTTGGCCGTGACAGGCGCCCGATAGAGCGAGTTTTGACAGCCGACCGTAGTCGAAGGCAAAAATCACCATATCGGTGCATTTTTAAAAACAAGCCAAATTGGTGCAAACTAGCGGGCCGTTAACGCACCATTTCAGGGCCTAACTGGGCATTATAGGTGGCCAAGCCAGCCAACAGGGCCGGGTAAGCCACGGAAACCAGTGCCGGGTCGCCCTTCACGCCTAACTCAATATGCCGCCCGTGTTGCGGGTGGTCAACGCTGGGCAGGCTGAACACCTTGATACCCACATGGTCGCGTTCTATCGCCTCCATCAAGGGCGTGAGCGTGGCTTCCATCTGGCCATACACGACCACCGATTTTTCGATGCGCGGTGATGCTTGATGCAAATGTGGGTAGTGTGTATCCAAAACCCATTCCATCATCGGCCAAGCCATAACAGGAAACCCAGGCAAGAAATGTACGCCCCCACGCTCCCCCACTTCGTGTGGGTCGGGCCAAATTGAAAACCCTGCGATCTTGTTGTAGGGGTTGGGGATCAGTTGCGCGCCTTGCGGAAAAACACCCATGTTCAGCCGGTGCTGGTTGTCTTCACGGTCGGGTTCGTAGGGTTTGCCTTGCTCCTGCGCCACATCTTTCATGCGTTCACGGATCAGGTCTGCGGCTCCGGGGTGCAAGGCCAGCGGCACGCCCAGCGCCCGCGCGGCACATTGGCGGGTGTGATCATCGGGTGTGGCACCAATGCCACCGGTCGAAAACACGATGTCGCCCGAGGCGAAGGCACGTTTCAGGGCGGCTCCAATACGCTCGGGTGAATCGCCCACGTATTCGGCGTAATCCAGCTGCAAACCGCGTGCGTTCAGCAATTCAATGGTTTTGGGCAGGTGTTTGTCAGCGCGTTTGCCCGACAAGATTTCGTCACCGATGATGATCAGGCCAAAAGAAGTTTGCATGGCGGGTTGTCAAAGAGGAAGCAGGGGCGTGGACTGTGTGGTGATGACCAGTGGCTCGGGGAGCGCGGCAGGCGGCGGCATCGGTGGCACGGCGGCCTCAGCTTGCACTTTGCGCAAATCCGCCAGCGCCGCCAGGGTGTAATGCGAAAACCAAAGGGATGAAAACGCGAACACCAGGGTGTAAATCCAGATCGCAAAGGGCACCAGAATCGGCGCCATGGCGATGAACAAGGCCCCGGAAGCCCACAACACGCTGGGCGCAGCGCCCAAATACCCGCTGAGGATGCCTATGCCCAGCAAGGTGCCGCGATGCGCCTTGAATATTTCACGCCGCTCGTCGCGGCTGGCGTGCTGGGCCAGCGCGTCAAACGCCATCACCCGATACGTTAGCCAGCCCCAGATCAGCGGCGGCAACACCAAGATCAGCGGCGGAATCAGCCACAGCGGAATGCTGACCGCCAAGGCGATGATGGCTACCAACGTGGAGGCCAGCGACCAGGCCACGCTGGCCCAGAGTGAACTGCCTTTTTTGCGCTCCAGGTGGCTAAAACGCCGCTCGGCCACCAAGGCCACCATGGCGGGTGTCATCATCCAGGCCACAAACAGCAGGGCCGTGATGACGATTCCCGGAATCGCCAAAAACAGCACGATGACCGGGGCCAGCACCACCCGCAGGCCCGAGAGGCCAAAACGCTCCAGCCAGGCCATCATGGAATTGACCAACTCAAAACTTTCGAGGTTGGCGCGTACCGCCGTCAAGGCGTTGTCCCAAAACAGATAACCCAAGCCCAAGGTGGCGACGGCCATGATGATCAAGGGCAAGATCGACAGCGCAATCACCCGCGGGTGCAGGCAATAAAGGGCGGCGCGCCAAAAGGCATCTACGGCGAGTTTCATGGGCCTAGGATAACGTTGAATGGCCCAGCAAACGTTTCAGCCCCAGCCACTGCTGCGACCAGAACCCATTGCCGTAAACCCGTACCCGGCCCTGTGCATCGGGTTCCACCTGGTCGCGCACACCGGTCGGGTCAAACCGATGCTCAAAATTCGCCGTTTTGAACAAAATATCCCACCAAGGCAGCAACACGCCGAAGTTGTGGCCGCCCAGGACGATGCGCCCTGACTTCAACGATTCATGCCCGATGCCAATGCTGTGGTGTAGCCGGTGAAAACGCGGGCTGACCCACAGGCGTTCGCCCACCGTGCCAAACCAGATGCGCACATTGGCGTGCTGAAAACTCTCCGACAACTGGGTGAAGGCCACGATCGCGACAAACTGCGCCGGGGCCACGCCGATGGTCTGGGCCACCACCACCAGCAGCACATCACGCAGCAAATCATCGAGCAGGTGGTTGCGGTTGTCGCTCCACATCGTCATCTGGCGCTGCGCATGGTGCAGCGAATGCAATTGCCACCACCAGTTGAACTGGTGCTGGGCACGGTGCACCCAGTAATCGACAAAATCCAGCACGACCAAATACAACACAAAACTCACCCAGGCTTTGTCGGTCACGCCTGGCCACAGGCCATCGAGCTGCAGTGAACCGACACCCATCACGCGCAGGTGGCCAACCAGCTCATCCATCAGTGGTTCAATACTGAAAAACAGCACCAGGCGGAACAGCCCCAGGCGGTGGATGAGCGTGTACAACACGTCGGTGCGAATGGTGGCGCGGTCTGTGATGGGCTCCACCGGCCGCCAGCGCTGCAAGGGGCCAATGATGGCCAGCAGCACCAGCAGTTGCAGCAGCCCGACCAGCAGCCAGCCGGTGGCGACGTAGCCGTCTTCCAGCACCGCGCCCATGCCCAAGCCAAACAGCAGCGGCTGGATGACGCCTTCAAACAGCGTCTGTTGCAGCGAAGAAAAAGCGTCTGAGAACCAGTTCATTGGTGGTTGGGCCTGTCAGGGATGCGCGGCAATCCAGGGCAGATAGGCTGGATGCTCACGCAACGTGGCAAAACAAAAACCTTTCTCTTTCAGGCCCACCAACAGCGGTTCCAGCACGGCGGGGGCCCATGGGTCTTGGCGTGACCAGATGCCCAAATGCGCCACCAGAATATCACCGGTGCGGATGTCGCGCAGGGCTTTTTTCAGCAGCGCCTCATTGGGGTATTTGTCGCTGGGCAGCTCGTCACCCAAAAAGCCGGCCGGCGCCCAGCCCACATGGGCGTAGCCACACTTTTGGGCCTCTTCGAGCAAGCGGGGCGAGGTTTTGCCACCCGGCGCACGAAACAGCGGCAGCGGCTTTTTACCGGTATGGTCGCCCACCCGCTCCGCCGCCTGGGCAATTTGCGCGCAGTATTTTTTGGCATCCCAGGTGAATTCGCGCCCTTCGAGTGCGCCGCTGCTGGGCTTGACACGAAAGCGCGGTTCAACGCCTTTTACATCGCCGCGCCAGTAGACGTGGTCATAGGTGTGCGAGGCAAACTCATGCCCTTCGGCGGCACGGGCCTTCCACCACGGTGCCCAGGTATTGCCCAGGCTGCCGTCACCGGTTTGGGTGCGTTCGTTGGCGGCAAAAAAAGTGACTTTGACGTTGTGGCGCTTTAAAACCTCGGCGATCAGCGGCGCAGTGCCCATGTGACCGGTATCAAAAGTAAGATACAGTTTTTTATCACAACTATTTTGGGCTATTGTAGAGGTATTAATTGCACAAATAGCTATCGTAAAAATAGTAAAAACGCGCAAATTAAATACGCTTTTAGCATACCCGTATAAGAACAGAACTGTTTTTCTATTGACGTTTGGCATGATCCAGCGTATACACACCGTGCGGTGAACGCCCTACGGGCACTTGGCGCACGATGGCGCGGCTTTGGGTGTTGATCACCGTGAGTTTGCGTGCCCAGCGGGCGGTGTACAGCAAAAACTGGCCATCGGCAGACACTTCCATGCAATCAGGCCCGCCGGGTGCCTTGTAGCTGTCG
>JANOWY010000050.1:0-13437 GCA_031418135.1 Rhodoferax sp.
GCGTGGCGCTCACGATCCGAACATCGACTGACTCTTCGCTGGTGCCACCCAGCGGCCGCACAGTTCGCTCTTGCACAGCCCGCAATAATTTTGCTTGCATGGCGAGCGGCAAATCACCAATTTCATCCAGAAACAAGGTGCCGCCCGTGGCTGACTGAAAATAGCCAAGGCGGTCAGCCGTGGCACCTGTATAAGCACCTTTTTTAGTGCCAAAAAACTCTGCCTCAAGAAGATTTTCAGGTATGGCACTGCAATTGACAGCAACCAAGGGGCCTCGCCACCGGTGACTGTTGGCGTGCAAGGCCCTGGCAGCCAGTTCCTTGCCGGTGCCAGACTCACCGCGAATCAGAACTGGAGCCATGCTCTTCGCGACTTTGCCAATCCGCTCGCGTACCTGCACCATTGGCGTGGAATGGCCGACCAGGCAAGCCAGTGCGGCACGGCCTTGATCATCTCCGCCCAACGAACCGCCATTGGGCTGACTCAGCTGCCCCGACTGGGATGGTGTCCAAGCGCTTCCATGTGGGGATGGCTCTTCGGTTTGCAATGTTGCTGAAGAAATCAACGCCCGGAATTGCTTTAAATCTACCGGCTTGGTCAGGTAATCAAATGCGCCAGCCTTTAGGGAATCCACGGCGTTCTGTGCAGAACCATAGGCCGTGATGACCACGCAGCGCTCGCGCCTCTGGTCAGCGCGCAGACGCCGAAGCAATTCAAGTCCCAGTCCATCGGGCAGGCGCATATCAGTGATGACTACGTCGAACCGGCGTTCCTGCAAAAATTGCCAAGCGTCGTTTACCGTCGCGGCGGACTCGACCAAATAACCCTCACGAACCAGAGTCAGCTCGTACAACGTGCGCAAATCCGGCTCGTCATCGACCACCAGAATGCTTGCAAGATGTTGTACTGATTGCAAGGCCATGGGTTAAGCGATGTCCTGTGACGAATTCAAGTTTGCGCCGCTCGACACCCGCAGTTGAACCACAAATTCATTCCCGTCGATTTTCTGGTCAGCAATGATACGGTGGCTCCGTTGATGATGAATTGTGGCGCCGTGTCCTTCACACAGCTCACGGCAAATATAAAGGCCCAATCCGCTAGATCGGCTTTCTGAGGAAAAAAATGGCTCAAACAGGTGCTGCTCTACGGAAGGTTCCATCGGTGCACCATCGCTCCAAACCCGAACCACACAAATTGTGCGGGGCGTGCCGGCCGGCCCGGAGATGCCCCGATTCGACGGCTCCTCGCGGCTTCCCACTTGGATAGAGCCTGGTTGGCCACTGGCATACCGTTTGGCGTTATCCAGCAGGTTGATCATGACGCGCCGCAAATGTTCGGGTTCGAATTGGGCTAGTATTTCAGCACTATCAGAACGGGAATGGGCTGACACATCCGCGCCATTTTGGGCGCTCCAGTCTTGGCAAATTTGATCAAGTTGAGTGGTCAAATTCACCCTGGAAAAACTGGTGTTGCTGTCTCGCCCTTGCACGTGGGACAGGTGGAGCACTTCATCCACTATTTTGCCCAGGCGAGTGGCGTTTTGCGCAATCAGGCGTATGAGTTGCCGGTGTTTTGGATCGTCAACATCTTCCTCGAGCAAGTCATTGGCCTGGGCAATCGCAGCCAATGGATTGCGGATTTCGTGAGCGACTGCAGCCGACATGCGCCCCATGCTGGCGAGTTTTTCGGTTCGCATTCGTGCTTCAATTTCGCGCTGGTCTTGCAGGAACATGACACACAAATTATCAGCGGAATCTTCTTGCAGGCCCGCCAGTTGGGTGCCTACTTCCAGTCTGCGAAGGTTGCGTCCAGAGCGCAGAACGGTGACGTCGTGGCGTTGTCGGTCGTTGCGGGCAAAACTCTGTTGGGCCAATTCGGCCAGCGCCCCCAATGATGGATCAGCATTGAGGTTTAAGGCATTGCCAATGGGTGGCACTTGGGCACCAAGCATGGCGCGGGCCGCCGGATTGGCTGACCGGACCCACCCATTGATATCCACTACCAGGATGCCATCTGTCAGGGACTCGATAACCAGTTCATTGACGCGCCGCTGTGCCTGCGCGGCCCGTTGATTCAACCGGGCGCGTTGTTCTTCTTGCGCCAGTCGCGACGACACCTGGTTGGCCAGCAACGCGATCACAAAACAACCCGCGCCTATCAATGCAGCCTGTACAAACTGGGACGTAATGTCGACATTGCCGTACAGGGTTAACCAAGCGGCATGAACGAGCAACAACAGGCTTGCCCCAGCAGCGGTACCCATGGCGAGAAAAAGGGTGCCCAAAACCGACGCTTGCAGCACCGGTAAGGCCACCAAGGGGGCGTAATTGATACCGCCGCCTTGCAGCCACTGCAGTACGGAAAAGGCCAGTAAATCCAGGCCGATGCTGGAGATCCAGCGCCAGTTGAAATGGTTCCCCAACAGACGCGGTTTGTCCAATAGCCGCCCGGCCGTGGCTACCACAAAATAAGTCAAGGTCACCAAAATCAGTGGGGTGTTTGAATTTTGGCCCATTAACCATAGCCCGGTTTGCAGCATCAGCAAGACCAGCCCCAGCGTTGCCCGAGCGGTCATAAACCCATGCCAAAGCCGGTCAAATTCGGTTGGGCCGCTCTGCTGTGTTGGCATCGGCCGGGTATTGAACGCAGACAACGGCCAGGCTGCGTCAGGGTTTTGGGTGGGCATTCAATGTTCTGACAAGCGTCGATGGGCGTCGGTGCAATAAGGCCCGAGCCGTCCTTGAATGGCATCGGGCATCGGCAGATGTAGCCCGCAGTGATGGCATTGCAACATGGTGGTCGGTTTGCCGTGTGCAGACAAGCTACCAGGGTGATCTGTCGGCGGCTGCTTTGCAGGGGTTGACGGCGTGTCTTTGCGCGCGGCGCGCACCAACCATACAACAACAAGTAGGACGACAACGATGATGACTATCTTCACTGGGCCCTCCCCAACACCACCTCAAGGACAAACCGAGAACCGACATAGGCCAGCAGCAGCAACCCAGCGCCCAAATACAAAACGCGGACGGCCCTGCGCCCGCGCCAGCCAAACAGCGATCTGCCGGTGAGAAGCACTGCAAAACAAAGCCAAGACAAAATGGAAAATACAGTTTTGTGGTCCCAGCGGACGATACCGCCCTGTATGGAGCCGCTGGGGCCCCTTTGGTAGAGGGAATCGCCAAAAAAGAAAACAACGGCGAGTGTTGTGGTCAGCAGAACAAAACCAACCTCAACAAACCGGAAAGTGAGGCGTTCCAACGTCAACAATGGTACTGACTGTGGGTCAGCCTGCGCCAGGCGAATGTCGCCTTCTGCACGGGACATGTACCAACCATGGGCGACCGCGACTGCAAACAAGCCATACGAGGCAATACCCAACGCCCAATGCGCGGGTAACCAAAGCGATTCGCCAGGGTGCAGTGGACGCCCGGGGAAAACCATCACCAACACCACTGCTGTGGCTGCGCCGGTCAGGAAGGCCCAACGGATTGTGAGTTGCGGATACAGCCGCGTCTCTACGCCATACACCAGCACAGCTATCCAGGCGGTCACGCTGAGAGCAGGGGCAAAGCCAAATCGAGGGTTGTTGCCCAACCAGGCGACGAGTAAGGCCATGCCATGCAGTAACCAACCAAACATAACACTTCGGGTTAACGCGGCATCAGTCCATCGGCCTGCGCCCATAGCGGCCACCACGTAGGTCGCCGCCGCTGCTGTACCGAATAGATTGTGCAGGCCGTCACTCAGTAAAATCATACTTACAGTTTAGCGCCCGCACCAGCTTGCCGCTTCGTCGATGGGTGTTGCAATCAGGTGTCGATCCAGCCTCATCCCTTTTTGGCTTCAACAATGGCACTCGCCCAGCGAGTTATTTCTTATGGCTTCCGCACTCGCAGACAAACTATCCCGCCTGGTTAAGGGCATTCGGGGTCAATCCCGCATCACTGAAACCAATGTTTCCGACATGTTGCGCGAGGTGCGCATGGCCCTGCTCGAAGCCGACGTGGCGCTTCCGGTGGTGAGAGACTTCATTGCCCGCGTCAAGGAAAAAGCTTTGGGGCAAGAGGTGATGTCGTCTTTGCAACCGGGGCAGCTTCTGGTCAGTATCGTGAACCGGGAACTCGCCCTGACCATGGGGGAAGGTGTCAGTGACATCAATTTAGCTGCCCAGCCGCCTGCCGTTATCCTGATGGCAGGCTTGCAAGGCGCCGGTAAAACGACCACTACCGCCAAGTTGGCCAAGTACCTGATAGAAAAACGCAAAAAGAAGGTCTTGACGGTGTCGGGTGACGTTTATCGCCCAGCCGCTATCGAGCAGTTGAAAACCGTCACCGCGCAGGCGGGGGCGGAATGGTTTCCAAGCACGGCCGATCAAAAACCGGTGGCGATTGGCCTGGCGGCCCTCGATTACGCCCGAAAGCATTATTTTGATGTGTTGCTGGTCGATACCGCTGGCCGGTTGGCGATAGACGAGGCGTTGATGCGTGAGATCAAGGAGTTGCACGCGGCCTTGAACCCGGTAGAAACGCTGTTCGTGGTGGATGCCATGCAAGGGCAGGATGCAGTGAACACTGCAAAAGCCTTCAAGGATGCCTTGCCCTTGACAGGCATCATTTTGACCAAGACAGACGGCGATTCCCGCGGTGGCGCGGCGTTGTCAGTACGGCAGGTCACCGGCGCACCCATCAAGTTCTCAGGCACCTCTGAAAAAATTGACGGCCTGGAGGTGTTTGATGCCGAACGTCATGCAGGGCGCATTTTGGGCATGGGTGACATTGTGGCGCTGGTGGAGCAAGTCACCGCCGGCGTCGACATTGAAGCGGCGCAAAAACTGGCGGCCAAGGTCAAAAGCGGTGGCGGGTTCGATCTGAACGACTTTTTGGGTCAAATCCAGCAAATGCGCCAAATGGGGGGGCTCTCCAGCCTTATGGACAAGCTGCCCGCAGCCATGGCCGCCAAGGCTGGTCAAGTTGATATGGGCAAGGCCGAGAAAGACATTTTGCGCAAGCAGGGCATCATCCACAGCATGACGGCGCTCGAACGGCGCAAACCCGAGGTGATCAAGGCCACCCGCAAGCGGCGTATTGCAACGGGTGCAGGTGTTCAGGTTCAGGAAGTCAACCGCATGCTCAAGGAGTTTGAGCAAATGCAGGACATGATGAAAAAAATGAAAGGTGGCGGGATGATGAAAATGATGAAGCGGCTGGGGGGAATGGGTGGCACGAAGGGTATACAAAGGCCACCATTTTGAATTAAATATATTTAAATGAAAATAATTTATTAAAAAGGTATTATGTTCAAATATTTATTGCATTGTAAGATATTTTTAATGTAACAAAATTGTTTAAATTATTTATAAAAATAATTTACAAATAATATTAATGTGATTATATTGATACTGTTGATGCATTGTTAAAAACCACTTTCGCGCACAAGAACAGCCAACATACGATTCAATTGTGTCGGTAACCAGGCTTTGGCTTCGGTCTCGATGATGGCGTGCCCTGCCACCATTTGCGTCAGGTCGGGTTGACCGTCCAGTACGACCCGGATCTTGTAAAGCGCTGCAACCGGACTGCGTTTATCCCCCGGCAGGGTGGCGATGGGGCCACCCGTTTGGACATCCAGCATGAGATGCGGCAGGGTGCTGAGGCGGGAGGTGTCGATCGCCTGCACCCTGCCGGACATTTTTTCAAGGTGTGTGCGCAAGACGAAAATGTTTGCGGCGTCACCCACCCGCAAGCGGCCAACGTCTTCCTCGGGCACCAGTACATCGACGACCCAACTAGTGGGATCGAGCAGCACTGCCAGTGCTTGCTTGGGGTGAACCCAACTGTTCATCGCCAAGCCATCGTCGATGTCCAGAAGTATTCCGTCGAAAGGCGCAGCGATATCGAGCCGCGACAGTTCATCCTTGAAGAGTTTCACTTCAGCGTTGAACTTTTCACGTTGAAGCTGCAGCTCTGCGCGTTGGGCCTCGCCATCGTCTACGCCCATTAGCCCGCGCAATTCCTGGGCTCGAGCATCCGACAGCCCTTGCGACCGGGCTGCATCCAGTGCGATGTCGGGCGAGTGGAGCTGGAACAGGCGGTCGCCTTTGTGTACCCGCCCCGGTGTTGCCGCCACCACCAGCTTGCCTGGAATCGGGCTATGAATCTGGCTCTGGCGCAGGGCATGCACCCAGGCCGTGCCTTGTACAGACGATTGCCAGGGCACCATACCAAGCGCCAAAAGCCCAGACAAGACAACAGCAAAGAGAATTGAGCGGCTATTTTTTATATCTGATCTCCTGTTGAACCATATGGCTAGTTCCCGCCCAATTGGCAGCCAGACAAACCAAAGTATTTCGATCGTGAAGAGCACGATACCCAATACTTTGAAAAAGTAATAGTAGACCAACCATGCGATCCCGATAAACACAAACAGCCGATAAACCCAGGTTACGACTGCAAATGCGATCAGCATGACCAGGTTGCGGCGGGGAAATTCTTCTGGCCACGGGTCATCAAAACCCAGAAGGGTTCGACGCATCCAGACTTTGGTCAAGGCCCCTGAGCGTTCGTGCAAATTGGGAAAATCAAGCCAGTCAGAAAGGATGAAATAGCCGTCAAATCGCATGAACGGGCTGAGGTTGACGGCCAGCGTCAGCACCCAACTGGTGGTAGCCAAAAAAAACAGGGCGCTGCGCAAGGAACCGTCTGGGGTTAATGCCCAGGCCAAAGTGGCGAACCCAGCTAGTGCCAGTTCCGCGACGATCCCCGCACTGGCTATGGACAGGCGTTGGCGGGCCTGGCCCAGTTTCCAGCTCTCCGACGTGTCGGTGTAAGGCATTGGAAACATCACCAATAAGGCTATCCCCATATGGGCCACACGCACGCCAAAACGCGTGGCTGTCAGCGCATGGCCCAATTCATGGAGGGTTTTGGAAAACACCAAGGCGCTGGCAAATCCAAGGGCCCCTGAGAACGTCAGCTGGTCTACCAAAGTGGCCGAGAACACATCCCACTGGCGGCTCACCAAAACCAGGCCCGCCAGTGAAGCAGCCAATACGCCAAACGCCGTTACAGGCGTAAAGATCCAGTGCATAAATGGCATTATGGAGGCTAGGGCGCTTTGCGGCCAGATCAATGGAATACGGAAGAAGAGGTAATGGTGAACCAGCCAGGTCAGCCAGCCTTGGCGCTTGGCCAGGGCATGGCCGATCAAACGATTGACATCTTGAGGAGACCGCGCTTGCAGCAAATGGTGTTGCTGCAAGAATGACGCAAGACCCGCAACGTCGCTTGCGTCAATTTCCAGGGTGGTTTCTGTGTTGACCGAATCGACAATGCACGTTACTTCAAGGAGTTGCCAACGGCTCAAAATTTCGAAATCAAGCCAATCGATGCGGTAAAAGCGATTGGTCACGGGGTCCTGAATCATCCAGGCTGGGCTGCCATCCCTGTTGTGGGAGGCTGGCAGAAGCCTCAATTCGTCCCTGCAGGGTGGCACCCTTTCGGGCGCTGCCATTGGATTCTGCCCTAACGCTGGGTGACCCCCTGTGGCGGAAAGTGGCGCGGCAAGCGTGGTCTGCATGGTGCAGGCTGTCAGTAGCCGGCCCACTCGCGTAGCGCTGCGATCGGCCGTCGAAACAGGTAGTAGCCCAAGCTGCTCCACTCACCTGAAAGCCTTGCCGTACCGCGCAGGCCAATACGCGGCAAGTCAATGCCAGCAATGCCCGCTGGTGCCTCAAATTTTCCCTTGAGCCGGTAACTTGCAACGCCATCCGGGCTCATACTGGCCTGATAGCTGGTTTGAAGAATCTTTGCGGATATCGGCTCCAGCGGGCGGGTGTGCAAAAACACTTTGACTTGGGCCCCCGCTTCAATGTTGAGCGCATCTTTCACGGGGAGCCACATCAACAAACCGGCGTCTTTGGGGTCGGCCAACTGGATCACGCGTTCGCCGGTTTGAACCGGACGCCCGATCCAGTCATTCGCATCGGCAAATATGGCGATACCGTCACGTTCCGCCTGAATTTCAACTCGCGCCATCAAGGCCTTGATGGATGCTAGCTCAGCCTCTTTTTCGCGCACTCTTCCGATGCTCGCGGCCAGGGCGGCCTTGGCTCTAATATCGTCAAAGGCACGTTGCTCAGCCGAAAGTGCATCGGCCCGAGCGATGGCCAATGCTTTGTTGGCTACTTCGTATCGGTTGATGATCGACGTATCGTCAAGCGTGAACAGCACATCGCCTTTTTTGACCGGTGCATTGGGCTGCACCCAAAAAGAGTTAACCACACCATCCTGGGGGGCCGCAACACTGAATGCGTTCAGTGCAACCACTTCTGCGCTGGCCAGTGTTGACAGCCGAATCGGTACAAACATCAGTCCGATCAAAATCAGTAGTGTCAAAAGCGCGAACCGTGAGACCCCAGTTTTTGCAAACCATTGCCGAATACCGTTTGAATTGTGGCCCAGGGCTGCCAAACAGTAAGCATAGTTTCGATGCAGATGTGAAGCCTGGCTTATTTCAGCCTCTGTCCAGGGAGATTCTCGGGCAAACAGTGTCAACCCGAGCAATCGCTGGTCTGCCGTTTTAAGTGTACCCACCAACAAATGATCAGGAAGCCACTCTTGCCAACCGTCGCGATGCTCCAAACTTGCATCGTTGTATGCCAGAGTCTGTATTGGCAAACGGGTATCGAAGGTGGTTGCCAGACGGTTCAGCCACACAGTATAGGGTGAGCTCTCTGCTACGCTTGCCAGCCCTGATGCCGAAGCTAGGTAGAGCGACCCGTTAACCCGTGCATTGAAGAAAGCAGCTTGTCGGTAGGGCAGCAACTGCAGGGTTTCATTGACGATCGTGAACTTCAGGTCCTCCGGCTTTTGGGCCTGCATCGCTCGCGCAGTGAGATGGATATAAATCTGCTCAAGGCTGTTCCCTGCAGGTAGCGCATTGCTTTGCGGGTTGCTATCAGGTGGCGAAACGTCCGGTGCCGACGAAGCCACGCCAGGCGGCGGGTTGGCCATTCAATATCAACGAATATTGGTAAGGTCGGCCACGCCACTCATGCCTGACAACAATTCCCGGTAGCTGCGCGTCAGTCGACCTTCGAGTTCGACGGTTTGGCTGACTGAATCAACCCGGCTATTGATGGCAGATATTGTGGCGGCATATTTGCCGCCAGTCTCATCAATTTGAACGGTGAAGCTGGACCCAGGCCGGAGTTTCCCCAGCAATTTGGAGGGCGCATTTAACTTCAGCCGCAACGGGCCGTCGTTCACCAGCTCCATCAAGGGCTGGCCAGGTGTAACGGTCATGAAGTTTCTGACATTTGCCTTGGCAACACGACCCGTCCAGGGCGCATTGATCGTGCATTGGGAAACCTGCGTTTGGTTCAGCGATAGCTGCGCCTTGCCTTTGTTGACGGCGCTAGCCGCCAGTGCAACCTCAACATCACTGGCCTGGCCCAGGCCCTGCATTTTGACCTTGGCTTCATGCTGGTCAATGGCACCCGCCAATTCGGCCTTGGACATTTCTACCCGGGCTAATGGCTCGTCACAGTCGAAGGCGATCAACAGATCCCCCGCATTGAATGGCTGGCCCAGTGTTGCATTAAATGTGACAATTTTCGCGGCAATCGAACTGGCAATGGTGGTTTCCTTGTCGGGGGTCAAGAGGACCCTAACAAAGGCCATTTCAGCGGCCAAATTACCCGGTAGTGTCGGGGCTGCCGTTGTCGTTGAACCCGATAGCAACCTGGCAGGCGCCGCTGCCGGTTGTACGACTTGCCCAATTGCGCTGGCGCCAGCAAGCAGCCATACACAGCAAACAAGAAACTGGGAGCATGTCATCGGCTAATTTACCTGTTCATTCGGCCCTAAACCGGGCGCAAGTGCATTGTGATGAGCCGCATCGACGCGTGCCAGCCAGGATTTCATCGTGGGTAAATTGAGGGTGGCTGCTGCAATGACCGTAGCCTCCAAGACAGAGTCGCGCGATTTTTCGGGAATTTTGGTCCTGAACTCAGCCGAGTCAGATACCCGACCGGTTTTGTCAGCCAAACGAATGTACCAGTCCGTACGTTCCAGAGCCAAACTGGTTTCGCGTTTCAGGGAGAAAGACAGCGGCATGCCGACCACATCGTCGTTAACGATTTCGTGGCGGTTCAACAATGCCACGAGGCTTTGCTTGATTTGGGCATTCAGCGCGGGCTCGTCAATGCCCTCAATCCTCACCGACACCCTGGTGGAATTGCCAAAGAGGTTAGATTTGAACTTCAGTGAGTCGTTGGCTTCCTCATTGATGTGTTGCTTGATCCGGTTTGCCAGTTGGTTGACTGAGTTGCCATCAAAATCATCTTGAAGCGGATCAAAACCAAGTGAGTTGTAGAGTCGGCCAAAAGCGATTTGAGCATTGGCATATGTATTGGCCCTTTGATATGCGCCCAGCACCGCACGGGCCTCCGTGCGAATGGCCTCGAGCTCATTTTCAAGCTTGGCGCTGACTGAAGCTTTGGTAAAAGTGGCCAGGCGGCGATCGACATTGGCGGCCTGTTCGGCCAATTTGTGGTCTTCCGCAGCCAGCCGATACCGCTCGACACTCACACGCAGTTGAGTGATGATTGCCATGGACAACGCCAGGCGGCGGGCTTCGTCGACCTTGACTTGCTGAGACTGGGTTTTTTCCAGATCTGGAATTGAGAACAGCCGCAACAGGTTCCACGTGACTCCCACACTCGCCTGCTGCCAATTTTTGTTGAACAGGAAATCATTGGAGTTGTACTGAAGGCCTGCCGCTACATTTAGGTTTGGAAACACACTCAAGTATTGCTTGCGAGTTTCATCGGCGGTTATGCGTTTTTTGAAGTCCTCCTCCCGCAACTCGGGGCGCTGTAGCAGCGCCATTTCTTCAAGTGCCAGATAGTTCGTGGGAACCGGGGGCAACGCGGTTTCTGGTGATTCTGCCAACGAAAAACCGGTGCCAGGCGGCACGCTCATCATGGCCGAAAGTTCGTGTTTGGCGAAATCCAGATCTTGCCGCCTCTGATTGAGCAATGAAGTTGCATCCAGGAGCGCGCGCTGGTAATTCAGCGCTAGCGCTGGGGAGATGATCTTTTGCGCTTCGGCTTCGCGCGACCGGATCAATGCTGTGTCGGCTCGCGCAAGGGTGGTTTTGGCTTCTTCGGCCAAGCGTTGAGCGCCAAGCGCACGCCAGTAAGCTGCGCGCACATCCTGAATCATGTTCTGCACCAGTTTTCGGCGGCGTTCTTCGGCGATCAGGTACTGGTTGGCATTTTGTTTAGAGCGATAGTAAGAGACACCAAAATCCAGCACATTCCAGCTGAATTCCGCGCCTGCTTGTGCATAGTCTCGTGTTTGTGAAGTTGATGGCCGCAAACTCAAGATGCCGTCTTGTATGCCAATACTGGTGCCACCAGAGTCATTGTTGCGGGTGTTGTATCCGGCGTTTAACAGCAGTTTGGGCCACATTTCAAATTTGGAGTAGTCGGTGATCCCCAAGGCCAAGGCAGACTCCATTTGCTTGAGCCGATAGTCCAGGTTGTATTTAAGACTGCGTGCCACAGCCACTTCCAGCGTGATGGGCGCTGAGATGGGCTCCTGATTCAAATACATCTTTGACACATCGTCCTGAACGCGGGATGTGACTTCAGTTTTCGTCACGAGTTCTGGTGTCACGGTACAACCCGTCAACAAAACGGCAATCGCAAATGCGGGCAAACTGGGTTGGCGCAAATATCGAAAGCTATTGCATGCTGAAATCATCGAATTTCCTTAAAAATTGGGTGTGGTCTTGTTGATTTTCAATAGAGCGAATTGACGGGTTTGTGCATGCGTTGAGTATATTTTGGCATTTGTATACAAAACTAAAAAACAGGGACGGTCGAACGGATTTTTGTCGATTCGCGGCTGATTTGGCGAGTAAAACTGGCTGCCGCCAGGTTTTGCCTATCCGAATGGGACAACATGGAAAATTTCTCGAATCGCGGGACATCCAGTGCTGCCGCTACTTGTTTGAGTTGGGCTCCGTCTTCAACTTCGTGCTGATCAAATTTACCAGCGGGACCCTCACCTTGGATGAGTTCGGCAATTTCCGGCGCAAGACGATTCGCGGCCGTGGGGATTGGTGCCAACGCAATGGTCGGGCCGTTGGCTGGTGAATTCAGGTCAAAAGCAAATAGCGGGCTCGAGTTGGGGTTGATCAGTTTGGACGCGCTGGTGATGCTGGCATGACGAGCCATTGCCTCAAATTGAGACTGCAACACAGCGTTGTGAACAAACTGATCGGGTTCAAACCCAACGACTTGGCCCCGTACAGCGCTTTGTACGTAAAGTTGGTTTCTTGCTTCTATTGGCAAAACCCTGACATCTAGTGGGCGGTTCGCCAAATCATTTGTTGTGCCTGCATCCTTGGCAAACGCTTCAAATCCGGAGGTGTAGCTTGAGCTTCCTTGAGACTCTCGAACTGTGAGCTGAACAAACAGTGCTTCGCGTTGATCAGGTTGAATGGTTGCAAGGTATCGCAGGACATCATTTGTTTCGTCAAAACGGCCTGACTGCGGTCCGAAGGCTGTCGTTGGATTGATCGAATCTGTAGGAGAGACGGGTGAGAACGTGAGGTTTCCTGTGCTGGTTGTCGTGCCGTCGCTGACAAAGTAGGTAATGCTGGGTACCGGCCCGAAAAAGGTGACCGTTGGTGTGAACGTAAACGAGCCGTTGGCAGACATGGTGAACATTCCAATAGCCGGTAGGTTTACCGCTGCCAAACTGCCAGCCGGTACGGTGTACGAGATACCTGCAATGACAATTTGCGTGACCTTCAGGGTATCACCGTCTGCATCTGTATCAGCGCCTATGCCTGCTGTACCAGTGAGTACGTTTCCATTGGTGGTTGTTCCAGAGACGGCGACAAATGGGCCATCGTTGACAGCAATCGGCGGCGTGTTGGGGACTGCCGCAAAACTCAATGTTGCGGTACTGGTTTTATTGCCATCCGAGACGGTGTAGGTGACGCTGGGCACCGGGCCGTCATAGGCATTGGCGGGTGTGAAGATAAAGCTGCCATTGCTGCCTATCGTTAAAGTGCCAATGGCCTTCCCTGAAAGATCAGTGAGTGCAACGGTCGCTCTGCCTCCGGGCGATACCAAGGTGGGCGCATCGGGTAGGCCGTCGCCATTTGCGTCGACAGTGAACTGCATCACGGTCAATACGTCGGCATCTGGGTCACTGTCGTTGGCCAGCACATTGCCACTGACCGTGCTATTGGTGACGGTTGGTATTGGGCCGTCGTTAAAGGCCACGGGGGTGTCATTGACCGGCGTGACGGTGAAGCTCACCGTGGCGGTGCTGGTCTGGCCATCGGCATCGGTGATGGTGTAGCTGAAGCTGGCGGCGCCGTTGAAATCGGCGCTGGGTGTGAACACCGGGTTGCCCG
>JANOWY010000051.1:0-4657 GCA_031418135.1 Rhodoferax sp.
GGGGCGGGAGTGGGGGCGGGTATGTGCGCCCACCCGGTAACCTGAACATTGGTGTGACGGTAGGTGGGCAGCCAGGCAGCTATTTACCGATTGCACCAGGTGGGTCACTCGACCTTGCCATTCGTGCAGGCCAGACCCTCAATCTCGATGCCGGCGAGCCCGTGGTCTGGAACATCTTCATCGGTGGAACCGCCGTCACCTATGGTGCGCAGGTGTACTACGCAGGCGTGGATATCAACACCATCAACCTGAGTCAATCCGCTGTGGCCTTAAACACTTACGCACAGTACACATTGCCGGCGTCGGTTCCCATCACGTTGGTGGCGACGTCTACGTATGATTCGTTCCAGGTCGCCACGGTCAATGTGTTGATCGTGAATTAGCGTGAGTGAACCGCCCCGGGTTTTAAGGAGGCCCGTTCCCACTGGCGCATCCCTAAAGAATAGCTCCCGTCGAATCAATGGCCAGGATTTCTCTTGCCCAATTTACCCCCCAAGGATTTGTCATGCCGAAAATTCTCTGGAACGCCAAGCGCGAACCTCAGTACACACACATCAAGAACAGCTTGCTTGACGGTGGCAAGCCTGAGTCTGTAGCTCAAAAAATTGCGGCACGGGTCGTCAACAAGCAGCGCGGTCTCAAGGGCCGTTCTGCAATGAACAAAGCGCAGCTTGAAACTGCCTTTGCGGTATGACTACGCCGCCACCCCTTACTTTCGATGCGGGTAGCCCCGAAAGCCCGCCAATGGTCGCAGCAGAGGCGCATACGGCAGTGCCCTTGCTGGTCAGTAGCCTGCAGTCGATCACTGGCTCTCGGCTGTTCACCGTGCCATTGAACGCGATCCTCGTAGAAGTGGCGGCGCGCTTGTCCAGCGCACAAATCAGCGTCGTGGTGGTGTGTGATGCCGCGGGTGCGACAATGGGCATCATCACCGAAACCATACTCGTTAGGCGCTTGGGTATGGGCCAGGCCGACTTCTTCACAACCCATGCAGAAGACGTGATGACGAAAGATTTCACAACCTGCCTGCCAGAGGATTTGCTGTCCGATGTACTTGCGACGATGCACGTGCGCGGCCTCATTCACGTGCTGCTAATGGGTGCTGACCACCAACCAACGGGGGTACTGAATGCACGCGACGGGTTGCGGGCGCTTCTGGTAGCCGGCAACTACGAAGAGGCGCTGCTGCGCAACTACGTGATGGGCATAGGCTACCAATAAAAGCACGAACGTGAGCCGTTTCCCCAGGTTTATTGAGCTATTGCGCGGCCTTGATATTGGCGGCTTTGGCTACCGTGGCCCATAGCTCCAGTTCGGTTGCAATGGTTTTGGCAAAACTGGCGGAGTCGCCGTTGTCGGTCGTCACGGCCATGGCTGCCAGGCGGCTGCGTACTTCAGGGTCGCGCAGGGTTTTGGCCAAATCTTCTTGCAGACGTTTGACGATGGGCGCGGGCGTAGCCGCGGGTGCGAGCAGGCCCGTCCACAGGGTGATGGCCATGTCGGCAACGCCGGCTTCTGCCAGGGTGGGCACATTGGGGTAGGCCGGCGCGCGCTGCGCACCAGTGGTGGCCAACAGACGGATTTTGCCGGCTTGCAACAAGGCGTTCATGGAACTGGGGTCAGCCAGGGTCATCATCACGTCGCCCGAAGCTACGGCGGCTGATGATTCGTTGGCGCCTTTATACGGTATTTGCTGAAATTGGGTACCGGTGCGCATGTTGAAGAGCTCGGAGGCAAACTGAAACGATGCAGCGCTGGAGCCGTAATTGGCCTTCTCGGGGTTGGCCTTGGCGGCTGCCACCAGGTCTTTGACCGAATGCAGTGGCCCCGCGCCATTGACCACCAGCATCAAGGGGAAAGCACCAATCAGGCCAATCGGCGCAAAATCTTTTTGCGCTGAATACGGCAGTTTGGCGTACAGCGCCGGGTTAAAAACAATCGGGCCGCTGGGGCCCATCAAAATCGTGTAACCATCTGGCGGGGCCTTGGCGACCAGGTCAGCCGCAATGATGGATGCCGCGCCCGGTTTGTTGTCGATGATGACGGGTTGGCCCAAATGTTCACTGAGTTTTTGCGCAACGATCCGGACGATCACATCGTTGCCACCACCCGCCCCATAACCCACGATGATGCGCACCGGTTTGTTCGGAAAGGTTTGCGCGATGACTCCTGTGGCCAGTTGGCTGATGCAAAGCGCTGCCAGCAGGTTACCCATCCAGGCGAAAGGCGGTAGTCTTTTACGGATTTTCATGTTGCGTCTCCGGTGTGTTGGTTTGGATTAGAAAAATAACCTGGAAATCATCCAGGAACTAAAACGGCTTGATGCGCACCACCAAGACCGCCGCCTGCCCCGCGTCCAGCGCGACCATCGCCCGCTGGATCGCAGCTTCCAGCTGCGCAGGCTCGTCTACGGTTTCGCCATGTGCGCCAAAGGCCTGGCCGACCAAAGCGAAGTCGCGTTTTGCGCTGCCCAGTTTGGCTTGAAACTGGTTCGCCTGTGCGGCCGCACCGTCAGGGTACATGCGCAAGGTGGCTTCTTTCACCGCCTGCCAACCCCCGTTGTCCAACACCACCGTCAGAATCGGCAACTGGTACTGCTGGGCCACTGCGTAGACCGACGTTGGTGTCGAAAAATGAAACCCGCCATCGCCCACAATCTGCACCACCCGCTGCTTTTTGCCGGCGTGTTGCAACGCCAACTGGGTGCCCAGCGCCATGCCGCCGCTGTAACCCAAACCGCCTCCTGCACTGGAGAGCAGCGTCAGCGGCTCGTCGCGCTGAATCTGGTTCAGTACGTTCAAGGTATTGCGGATGGCTTCGTTTAGCACCACGTCGCCGGGCTGCAAGGCGCGATTGATGGCGGCACACACATGGGCCGGGTTCAGTGCGCCGGGCGTGCCGGGGTCTTGGGCGGCTTGTTGTGCACTTTGCAAACGGCGTGTGCGGGTGGCGGCCAAACTGCTCATGCGCTGCGTGTGGCGCGCCTCGAACCCGGCGTGCTGCCCGTAGCGGTTCTGCACGGCCCGCAATACATCGGCCAGTGCGATTTCGGTATCGACGGCGAAGCGCGCTTTTGCGGCAAAACCCCACATGGGAAAGTTTTCTTTCAGCGCGTCGGTGTCCAGCAGCGTCCAGTGGGTGGCAGGGTTGGGCTGGGTGAATTTGGGCAGCCAGGGTACGTCCACGTCGATGAGAAGGCCAACGTCAGCATCAGCCAATGCGGCACCGGGGTCAAAGCCGCCAAAACAGGGCGAGCTGCGCGGCATACACAGGCTGGTGGGTGAAGCCTCAAACACCGCCATGCCGCAGGCGTGGGCCAAGGCATCCAGCAAGGCCACCGCGCCGGGGTTACGGCCACTGTAAGAGGTGATGGCGATGGGGTTTTGGGCTGCCAACAAACGATCGGCGACCTGCTCAGCCTGGGTGGCGGTCAAGCCGCGCGGATGCACCGCGCCAAAGCGGGCTTCGTCAAAACTCCGAATGGCCTCGGGCTCCCAGGTTTGCGCCAGGGTTTCGCGCGGCAGCGTCAGGTAGGCAGGGCCGCGCGGCTCGGTGTGCATCACCGTGTGGGCGCGGCGCAGCGCTTCTTTCACCACCACGCCGCTGGGCAAGTTGTATTCCCACTTCACATAGGGCCGCACCAGGCTGGCGATGTCAAACGGGTCTTGCACAAAATGCACGTAGTTGTCGCGTGAGCCGGGCAACTCGCCGTGCAGCGTATGCGGTGAGCGCCCGGCCATCAGCAGCACCGGCAGGCGGCTGCGAAACAGGTTGTGCATACCCATGGCCGCATTGGCTGTGCCGGCATCGACATGGACCAGCACCGCCTGTCCGCGCCCTGTCACTTGCGCGTAAGCACCGGCCATGTGGATCGCCACGTTTTCATGCGGGCACAAAATGACCTTGGGGTGTTGGCGCCCGGCTTGCTGCCAGCGGGCCATCTCCTCGATGATGGAGGCGTGGTCGGTGCCGAGGTTGCAAAACAGGTAGTCGATGCCGAGTTCGACCAGACCTTCAAGAAAATAGTGCGCGGTGGTTTGCGGGCTCATGCAGGTATGTTATGCCTATGCTGGGAAATGCACCGCGTTGGGCCATTTGTTTGGCCGGGCGGCCAACAACAGCAATCCGGCCAACACGGCAGCAAAGGTGAACATGCCCGCGATGACGCAAATGGCCTTTGCTTGGCATCAAACAACAGGGTTTGGTTTTTGCGCAGACCAAATACGGTCACCCAAAATGGCAACTCACGGCCACAGGTCAATTATTTTTATTTAAAATAATTGATTCTTAAAAATTGAATAGATAAACAGCGATAATATTTACTAGTATTTAAATAGCTAATTGTGCATTTATCACGTTAACAATCTTCACTATTTACAAATTATATTTTGTAAAATTAAATATTTAGACAATTTAAGGCTCCAGCTTGTCCGCCGCAGGCAGCAAAACGCGCACCTGATCCAGGCCCAAACGGGTGCCCTGCGGGGCCAAGGCGCTGTACAGCGTGGCTTGCTCGGTGCTCAAGTGCCCTAGCCATCGGGCCAGGTCCGACAAGCGCAGGCCCTGCCGCGCCAGGTGCGCCACGGCGGTGTGCCACACCGCTTCGGGGGTTACTTCTGCGGGCAGGTCCAGGCTGGCATCGTGCGCGGCATACAAC
>JANOWY010000052.1:0-4102 GCA_031418135.1 Rhodoferax sp.
GATGGGCCGGCAATTACCCGGATGCCATCTGGTCATCGCTCACGGTGCTGGGCGAAACCAGCGTGTTGTTGGCGCTGCTCTCGCCCCTGCTGGTGTGGCGGCCGCAGGCACTGTTTGCCATTTTGGCGGCGGTGCCGATTGGCGGTGGCATGTCTTACCTGCTGAAGCGGTATTTTGATGCAGCCCGCCCGTCGGCGGTGCTGGATTTCACCGAGTTCAGCGTGATCGGCCCGGTGCTGCACAAGGCCTCGTTCCCGTCGGGCCACAGCATCACCATTTTTGCCGCGGCCGCAGCGCTAGTGGTGTGTCTGCTGGGTTCCCGCAAGATGCGCTGGCAGGTGCCGCGCCTCACCGCCGGGCTGATCATTTTGTTGGCGATTGCCGTGGGTGTCTCGCGCGTAGCCGTGGGTGCACACTGGCCGGTCGATGTGTTGGCGGGTGCGGGCGTGGGCTGGCTGGCGGGTACAGCCGGTGCCTGGTTTATTTTCCGCTTTCCGGATTTGTGGCAAACCCCGCGTTTTCGCACACTGATCGGCTTAGCCCTGTGCGCCACCGGCATGTGGCTGCTGAACCGCCCGCTGGATTACCCCTTGGGTTATTTCACCGTTTACGTAGCCGCTGCGTGCAGTGTGCTGAGCGTCGCCGACATGTTTTTGCGGGTGGGGGTGGAGCGATAATTTTCTATTTATTTATTTGTCAGTATTGTTTAAAAAAAAAGAAATTTTGTTCATTCGTTAACTGTACAATATGCTATTAATAATGTATTATTAAAGATATTAATTTATACAAAATTATACAAAATCAATAATAAATAACTATAAATTAAGCGATATTGCCGAATTTTTCTTGTCTATCCAAATCACCTGCGCCCATCAAGGCGCACCCGTATCCCGCAACAGCTCTACCAAGGCCCGCAAACCGGTGGTGTATGAGCGCCAGCCCAACCCCTGAATCGTGGCCCGCGCTGCCGGTGCAATGATCGATTTGTGCCGCCATTCCTCCCGAGCGGCGATGTTCGAAAGATGAATCTCCAGCACCGGGAACGGCATCGCCTTGATGGCATCGTGCAATGAAACGCCGTGTTGCGTAAGGCCCGCCGGGTTCAGCAGTGCCCCTTGTACGGAATCCATGCGTTCATGCAGTTTGTCGACCAGCGCGCCTTCGTGGTTCGACTGAAAAATCTCGATATCGACACTGAGCGCCGAAGCCAGCTCGGCCAGCCGTTCGTTGATCTGCGCCAGTGTGGTGGAGCCGTAAATGTGCGGTTCGCGCCGCCCAAAAAGGTTGAGGTTGGGGCCGTGCAAGATGAGGAGTTTCATGGGTAGTTTTCAAAAAAAGGCGGATTGAAATGGGTGTTGTTCAGCCCCGGTCAACATGGCATCATTCCACAGGGTTGGGGCCAGTTTATTTCGTCACGCCCCCGCGCCTTGGCCTGAAAAAATAAATAAAACAAACTGTCGATATCGGGGTTGTGCCGCGTCATGGCAGTACCACCGGGTGTTCCGATGGCCTATAGACTCCTTGTTAACCCTCCGTTAAGGAAAAACCATGCAATACATGATTCTCATTTATGGCGACGAAAAAAACTTTGCGCTGATGGCCGACAACCCCGAGGCGCAAAAACAAATGTATGCCGCCTTCACCCAGTACGGCACCGACATGCGCGGCGCGGGCGTGTTGCGCGGCGGCGGTGAACTCAAGCCAACCCTCAGCGCCACTACGGTGCGGGTACGCGACGGCAAAACCCTCACCACCGATGGCCCCTTTGCCGAAACAAAAGAGCAGCTCGGTGGGTATTACATTGTTGATGTGCCCAATCTTGATGAAGCGGTGAAATGGGCCGCACGTTGCCCGGCTTCGCATGGCGGCTCGATTGAAGTGCGCCCCTTGGGCATGATCTCCACGGTTTGAGCGCGGCCAGGCCCACCTGAAAGGTCACACCATGGCATTCAACCCGCCCGTTATTACCGCCGCCTACACCGCGCTTGTTGGTTTATTGGCGGCATTTCTCACCGTGCGCGTCATCATTCACCGGGGCCGCTTCAACGTGGATACCGGCGACGGTGGCCAGCCCGCGTTGGCGCAATCCATCCGGGCTCACGGCAACCTGACCGAACAGGCCCCCATCGCCCTGCTGCTGATCGGGTTTGCCGAACTGCTGCACGCACCTGCCTTCGCCATCATCGGTTTGGGTGGCGTGATGCTGCTGGCGCGGCTGGCCAGCGCCTGGGGCCTGAGCCACTCATTGCACATCGAATCTACCGCCCGCAAAAGCGGCGCCGGGCTGACGGTGCTGGTGGTGGTCATCGCCGCGTTGCTGGTGCTGTACCGGCTGGTTGCCGCACGCTGACGGCAGCTGCGGCAGCTACGGTTTTTGGCGGCTATGCTGGGCAGGACATGCTGACAGCCATCATCGACCAAATTTGCCGCACCCAAAGTGCACGCGTTTTGGCCGGGTTGATTCGCCGTTTTGGCGATTTCGACCTGGCTGAAGACGCTCTGCAAGATGCCTTCGCCCTGGCGCTGCAGGTATGGCCCGAGCGCGGGCTGCCCGACAACCCCGCCGCCTGGCTGACCACCGTGGCCCAACGGCGGGCGCTGGATCAATTGCGCAGCCGCAAACGCGGCCCGGTTTACACCGATGAGCCGCCCGACCTGGCCTCGCCTGACACAGATACGTCTGACGATGGTGAAACGCACCCTGCTGACACCTCGGGTGTAGAAGATGACCGTCTGCGCCTGGTCTTCACCTGTTGCCACCCGGCCATTTCGCCGCAGGCTCAAACAGCGCTGGCGCTGCGCACCTTGTGCGGCCTGAGCACCCGCGAGATTGCCCGCGCCTTTTTTGAGCCCGAAGCCACCACTGCACAACGCCTGGTGCGGGCCAAACGCAAAATTCTTGACGCACGAATCCCGTACGCTGTGCCCGCACGAGAAGACCTGCCGCAACGCCTGCAAACGGTGCTGGGCGTGGTCTACCTGGTCTTCAACGAAGGGTATGCGTCAACCGCCACCCAGGGGTTGATCCGGCCTGATCTATGCGCCGAGGCCATCCGCCTGGCGCGGCTGCTGGTCGAACTGATGCCGCAAGAGCCCGAAGTGTTGGCGCTGCTGGCGCTCACGTTGCTGCACGACGCGCGCCGCACCACCCGCATGAACACGGACGGGCATTTGGTGCCGCTGGAAGAGCAAGACCGTTCCGCCTGGAACCAAGTCGGCATTCAGGAAGGCCTGGCCCTGCTCGATGCGGCATTGGCCCACCACCGCCGTGGCCCCTACCAATTACAGGCCGCGATTGCCGCTCTGCATGCCAAAGCGCCCCGCGCCCAAGACACCGACTGGAAACAAATCGCCGCCTTGTACGGTGGCCTGCTGCGCGAACAACCCAGCGCCGTAGTGGAACTGAACGCCGCCGTGGCACTGGCCATGGCCGAAGGGCCGCAGCAAGGCCTGACCTGGATCCACCAACTTGCCCAGCGCGACGAGCTGCGCAACTACCACCTGTTGCACGCCGCCCGCGCCGACTTGCTGCGTCGTTTGGGGCAATTTGCCGAAGCCCGCGCTGCCTACACGACGGCGTTACAACTGGTTCGCAGTGATGCGGAGCGCAGTTATTTGCTGCGGCGGTTGGGAGAGTGCGGGGGTTGATGGGCCCATGGTGGGAAAGCCAGTTGCAGCGGATGCGTCAACCCTCTAAAATCTGACCAGAACAACTGACCAGTTTTGTTGCCAAGACTGCTCTACCCCAAAGGATTTTGTTGTGAGCCATCCCGCCTCCTGGACTTTGCAAGATGCCAAAGCGCAATTCAGCCATGTTGTGGCTGCGGCAGTTCGCGGCCAGGCCCAGCGCGTCACCAAACATGGCAAAGAAGCCGTGGTCATCATTTCAGCCACCGAATTTGCAGCCCTGAAGAGTGGCCGGGTAACAGCGCCAGCCAGCTTCATCGACCACTTGCTGGCCATGCCCAAACTGTCGGCGGCAAAAGCTGGAGTGGCCAAAACCCGCGGCGGCCCGCGCCAGGCTACGCCGCGTGCGCGCATCACCCTGCGCGAGCTTGACCTGACATGATCCTGCTCGACACGGTTGTTCTCTCCGAGTTGC
>JANOWY010000053.1:0-15832 GCA_031418135.1 Rhodoferax sp.
GGCCAGGCGGCGCGCCAGTTCCTCGTCGCTGATGTGCAGATGCAGTCGGCGTTGCGGCACGTCAAGCTCAATGATGTCGCCGTTCTGCACCACCGCCAGCGGGCCGCCGGCGGCGGCTTCCGGTGCGGTGTGCAGTACCACGGTGCCATAGGCGGTGCCGCTCATGCGGGCGTCGCTGATGCGCACCATGTCGGTAATGCCCCGGCGCAATACCTTCGGCGGCAGCGGCATGTTGCCGACCTCGGCCATGCCGGGGTAGCCCTTGGGGCCGCAGTTCTTGAGCACCAGGATGCAGCTGGGGTCGACGTCGAGGCTTTCGTCGTCGATGCGGCGGTGGAAATCGTCGCTGTCCTCGAACACCACGGCGCGCCCGGTATGCTGCATCAGCGCCGGTGTGGCTGCGCTGGGTTTGATGACGGCACCGCGTGGCGCCAAATTGCCACGCAGCACGGCAATGCCGGCTTTCTCTTTAAAAGGTGCCTCAAATTTTTTGATGACGCGGGGGTCATAGTTTTGCGCACCGGCCAGGTTTTCAGCCACGGTTTTGCCGCTGGCGGTAACGATGTCCTGATGCAGCAAGTGCTGGATTTCCTTCATGACCACCGGCAAACCGCCGGCATAACAAAAGTCTTCCATCAGGTGTTCGCCCGAGGGCTGCAGATTCACCAGGCAGGGCAACTCACTGGCCAGGTGGTCGAAATCGTCGATGGTGAGTTGGATGCCCAAACGCCCGGCGATGGCGATCAGGTGAATCACCGCGTTGGTGGAGCCGCCGATGGCCGCCAGCGTTTTGATGGCGTTTTCAAAGGCTTCGCGGGTCAGCACTTTGGCGATGGTCTGGTCGGTGTGAACCATATCGACAATGCGCCGGCCTGCATTGCGGGCCAGCACATTGCGTCGGCCATCAACCGCCGGGTAGGCGGCGTTGCCCGGCAGGCCAATACCCAGCGCCTCGACCATGCTGGCCATGGTGGAGGCGGTGCCCATCGTCATGCAATGGCCATGGCTGCGGTGCATGCAGCTTTCGGCCTCAAAAAAATCCGCCAGCTTCAGTGTGCCTGCGCGAACCTGCTCGCTCATGCTCCAGACACCGGTGCCGCTGCCCAACTCCTGGCCGCGCCATTTGCCATTGAGCATGGGGCCACCGCTGACACCAATCGTCGGTAAATTGACGCTGGAAGCGCCCATCAGCAAAGACGGGGTCGTCTTGTCACAACCCATCAGCAGCACCACGCCGTCGACCGGGTTGCCGCGTATGCTTTCTTCTACATCCATGGAAGCCAGGTTGCGGTACAACATGGCCGTAGGCCGCAACAAGGTCTCGCCCAAAGACATCACCGGGAACTCCAGCGGGAACCCGCCCGCTTCGTAAACGCCTATCTTGACTTGCTCCGCCAAGGTTCGAAAGTGCGAATTGCAAGGGGTCAGTTCACTGAAGGTATTGCAGATGCCAATAACCGGCCTGCCGTCAAACTGGTCATGCGGAACACCTTTGCCTTTAACCCAACTGCGGTAGGCAAAACCATCCCGGTCTTGTCGGCCAAACCATTGCTGACTGCGCAGTTCAGATGCGGGTTTCTTGGGAGTGTTTGACATGGATTTCCTCAGTCCTTTCTAACATCGTATGGTAATATGATAACGAATTCTGATGGTTTCAGACTTAACACCTGTGGAGTTGAACTTGTCCAAACCCGACATTCTGGTGGTGGCCAAATTGTGGCCCTATTTGCTGGAGAAACTGCACGCAGATTTCACGGTGCATGATCGCCTTCATGAAGCCGACCCTGCCGCTTTTGCTGCCGTCGCCCACAATATTCGCGCCATTTCGGGTGGCGGCGAGTCCAGGGTAAATGCCGAACTGATCGGCAAGTTGCCTGCATTGGAACTGGTATCCGTGTTCGGGGTCGGTTACGACGGGTATGACGTCCCGGCGCTCAAAGCGCGTGCCATTCCGTTGACCAATACGCCCGACGTGTTGACCGACGATGTCGCCGACATGGGCATGGCCCTGATGTTGTCTGTAGCCCGGCGCGTTCCCCAAAATGATGCATATTTGCGTGCTGGCAAGTGGCTCAATGGCCCGGCACCGTTGGCGCGAAAGATGAGCGGCGCAAGGCTGGGCATTGTGGGGTTGGGGCGCATTGGGCTGGCTATTGCCCAGCGGGCGGCTGGTTTTGGCATGTCCATCGCCTACACCACCCGAACCCAGCGCAAGGACGTTGCCTACATCTATTACCCCAATGCGGCTGAACTGGCCGGACAGGTCGATTTTTTGATGGTCATCACACCCGGCGGCGCTGCAACCAAAGGCTTGATCGACGCAAAAGTTCTTGCTGCGCTGGGCAAAGACGGGTATTTGATCAACGTGGCCCGCGGATCGGTTGTCGATGAAACAGCTTTGGTTGCAGCCTTGGAGGCGGGTGTAATCGCTGGCGCCGGGCTGGATGTGTTTGAGAAAGAGCCCCATGTGCCGCAAGCCCTGATCGATCGTGACAACGTGGTGTTGTCACCGCACGCAGCCAGCGCCACCTGGCAGACACGGCGGGCCATGGCAGATTTGGCCTACGGCAATTTGAGGGCCCATTTCGACGGGCTTGCCTTGCTGACGCCGATCGCCTGACGATGGCCTGATGGCTGCCCGGACCAACCCATGATCAAAAACGTCCACGGCAATACAGTCGACTTTTTGGGTGAAGCGGTGGTGGCGGGTCGATATTCAGTTGGCAGTGCCATTCCACCCGAGCCGTTGCTGTGTGACGAATTGGGTGTGAGCCGCACTGTGGTGAGGGAATCCATCAAGTCGCTGGTGGCCAAAGGTTTGATTTCAACCGGGCCCAAAGTCGGCACGCGTGTTATGCCGTCAGATCATTGGAATTGGTTTGACGCTGATGTGATCCGTTGGCAGGTTCGGGCCGGCCTGACCCCAGAGTTCGTGCGCGATCTGCAAGACTTGCGTCGGGTGGTTGAGCCCGCGGCTGTCAAATTTGCGGCCGCCCGGGCCACCAGCCAGGACATCGAGGCGATTGAGCAGGCTTTTGCGGGCATGACCGAAGCCGTGATGAACGGAGGTGATTACGTATCGAATGACCTGAAGTTTCACCAAGGCCTGCTGAAGGCCTCTCATAATCGCATGCTGATCCAAATGGGCAAGGCTTTGAGCGCATTGCTGCGGACCAGTTTTGAGCTGTCGACGGCCCGCAAGGATGGCCCGGCCAGTTCGTTGGGGCAGCATCGTGCCATTCTGGATGCTGTGATCGCCCGTGATGCCGACAAGGCGGAGCGCGCCATTTTGGTGCTGATAGACGGTGCGCACCGGGATATTGAACAGTTGCTGGTTTCGCGCCGCCGCTTGCCCCAAGTCAGCGAGCCGGCTTTGCGACTCAAAGCCCATGAAAGCGGGTTAAAAGCTGCGTAAATGTCTGGCAAATGCGTGGTTAATGCATGGCCAATGCCGCGTAAGCCCTAATCCCATTCACGAATCGATCTGACAAAATTCCCCCCTCTCGACAAACTACCCCTCAGGAGATGTTCCCATGAAATTCAAGTTGCTTGCCACGGCAGCATGTGTCAGTTCGGCGCTATTGGCGTCGGGCGTGGCGCAGGCCCAGGAAAAACTCACCGTTTGGTGGGGCAAGGGTTTTTACAAAGCTGAAGATGACGCGCTGTTTGCAGCCATCAAGAAGTTTGAAGCCAAAAATCCAAAAATCAAGATCGACCTGTCGCTGTACGCGCCCCAGGAAATGATCCCCAAATCGGTCGCGGCGATGGATGCGGGCAACCCGCCTGATGTGGCCTATGGCGACGTGTATGACTTTCAGGTCACCGCCAAGTGGGCCTACGACGGCAAGCTGGAGGACCTTAGCAGCATCATCGACCCGATGAATGCAAAGTTTGAGCCGCGCGCCTTGTCAACCACCTTCCTGCTGAACAACAGCAATGGCAAGCGGGCCTATTACGCTTTCCCTGTCAAACAGCAGACCATGCATATCCAGTATTGGAAAGACATGTTGACAGATGCTGGCTTCAAGGAATCCGACATTCCCAAGGACTGGAAAGGTTACTGGGATTTTTGGTGTGACAAGGTGCAAACCGGCTACCGCCAAAAGAGCGGCAACCGCGCCTTTGGCATTGGCCAGCCCTTGGGCGTTGACTCCAGTGACTCGTTTTTCTCCTTTTTGACGTTCATGGATGCGTACAACGTCAAATTGGTCAGTGATTCGGGCAAACTGCTGGTCGATGACCCTTCGGTTCGCCAGGGTTTGATCAACACTTTGACCGATTACACCAACGTCTACACCCGGGGTTGCACGCCGCCTTCCAGCACCAACTGGAAAGACCCCGACAACAATGTCGCATTCCACAACAAAACCACCGTTTTGACCCACAACGCGACGATATCGATTGCCGCCAAATGGTTGGACGACATGAACAACCAGACATTGACGCAAGCCCAGCGAGACATCGCCAAGGAAAATTACACTCAAAAAATCGCCACCGCAGGTTTCCCAAACAAGCCTGACGGCAGCAAAATGACTTACCGCGCAGCTGTCAAGACCGGTGTTATTTTCCAGGGTGCCAAGAACAAGGATGCGGCCAAGAAATTTGTCGCCTTCATGCTAGACGACGTGAACCTGACGCCGTATGTTGAGGGTTCATTGGGCCGTTGGTTTCCGGTGACCAAAGCCGCCCAGCAGAGCGCTTTCTGGAAGGGCGACCCGCACCGTCTGGCGGTTTACAACCAGTTCATGGCCGGCACCTCACCGTTTGAATTCACCAAGAATTACAAGTTTACGGTGCTGAACAATGAAAACGTATGGGCCAAAGCAGCGAACCGCGTGTTGTCTGAAAAAGTGCCCGTTGACAAAGCAGTTGACGAAATGATTGCCCGCATCAAGGTGGTGGCAAACTAATCGTTGGTTAGGAGAATAGCGGGCAACCGCTGTTCGACTGTTTGAGTGGCGGCCTCGGCCCGGTGCCGAAGCCGCCATTGTTGTATTGAAGTGTCTATGAACCAGGCTGTTGCTTCCTCCACTCCCGATTTGCCGGCCTCTCCCCGAGGGCGGTCCAAGGCTACGTTGTCTCAATGGGAGTTTTGGGGCCGCCTTTTCGTGGTGCCCTATTTACTGGTGTTCGTGGTGCTGGTACTGTTCCCGGTGGGCTACGGGCTTTGGTTGGCGCGCCATCCATCTAGTTATGTCAAACTTTTCGATGACCCGATTTTTTATCGAACCGTTGTCAACACCCTGATTTTCCTCATCGTGGCCATCAATCTTAAGATGGGCATAGCCTTGTTCCTGTCCGGCTTTTTTGTCAAAACGCGATGGTGGATCAAGATTCTGGCGGTCTTGTTTATCTTGCCCTGGGCGGTGCCTTCCATCCCCACCATTTTGTCGGTACGTTTCATGCTTAACCCCGAGTGGGGCGTGATCAACCAAACCATTTTCAAATTGACGGGGCTTGATGGCCCGAACTGGCTCAATGATCCTACATTGGCCCTGAGTTTTTCCATGCTGATGCACATCTGGAAATCATTGCCGTTCTGGACACTGATCTTGGTGGCTGGCCGCATGGCGATACCCGGTGAGCAGTACGAGGCTGCTGCCGTGGATGGTGCCAGCAATTGGCAGAAATTCCGGTTTATCACCTGGCCATCGATGAAAACCTTGTATGTCACTTCGCTGATTCTGTCAATGATCTGGACGCTAGGCGACTTCAACAGCGTTTACCTGTTGACGGGTGGCGGGCCTGCTGACCTGACCCACGTTTTGGCAACCTTGGGCATTCGTTATCTGCGGCTTGACCAACTGGATGTTGCGATGGCTTCTATCGTGGTAGCACTTCCGCTGGTTTTGCCACTCGTTTATTTCATGATGAAGAGGCTCTCGAAATGAGCAAGATCACGCTGAAGAAGGTCACCACCGAAGCCAAGCTGCTGCTGGTGGGCATACCGGTATTCTTGTGGACCATCATTCCGGTTTACCACATGTTCTTGTTTGCGATTTCGCCGCGCGACACCGCAACCTCTGGGCGTTTGTGGCCCAAGGAACCGACATGGCAGAATTTTGACCAGGTCTTCAACCAAAAACACTTCTACCTGAACCATTTTTGGGAGCAACTGGGTAATTCGGTATCGATTGCTTTTGCGGTGGGTGCCATCACGCTCGTGGTCTCCACCATGGCTGCATTTGCCATTAGCCGGTTAAAGGTACGCGGGGGACGAGTCGTCATGAACATGGCCTTGTTCACCTATTTCATTCCCGCGGCATTTCTGGCGGTGCCGATGTACAAAACCATGGCCACCTATGGTTTGTTGAACAATCATTGGTCGCTGATTTTGTCGATGGTGACCATCGCTTCGCCGTATTGCATTTGGGTTCTCAAACAGGCTTCCGACAAATTGCCGTTCGAACTCGATGAAGCCGCCCGGATGGATGGTGCCACGCCCTTGCAGTTGTTTCGCCTCGTGTATTTGCCGCTGATGCTGCCGTCCCTGGTGGCCGTTGGTACCTATTCCCTCTTGTTGGCTTGGAACGAATACCTTTATGCCTTCTTGCTGCTCTCCAAAGAAACGGATTTGACACTGGCAGTGGCACTGGGTAACTTCCTGGCGGCCGATGATTCACCATGGGAATTGCTGATGGCCACAGGTTTTATTTATGCGCTCCCGCCAGCGGCTATTTATTACGTCTTCAAGCGTTATATGGTGTCCGGCCTGACGGCTGGCGCGGTCAAGTCCTGAAGCCGCTGGCGCTGTTTCCATCGCCATTCCTGCAGCGTTGTCGTCACCCCTTTTTGAGAAAGCCTTTTCATGGCAAACGTTTCATTCCAGAAAATAGAAAAAAATTTCGGCAAGGTCAAAGTGATTCACAGTATCAGTTTTGACATCGCCGATGGTGAATTTGTCGTACTGGTTGGCCCGTCGGGTTGTGGCAAATCTACTCTGTTGCGCATGTTGGCGGGCCTGGAGGAAATCAGCGGTGGTGAGATATCGGTGGATGGCCGCGTTGTGAATGACCTCGATTCAAAAGACCGTGATATCGCCATGGTGTTCCAGAGTTACGCCTTGTACCCGCACATGACGGTGCAGGAAAACATGGCCTTCAGTTTGAAGCTGCGTAAGGCCGATGTGGCGATGACCTTGACGCGGGTCGCCAATGCGGCGCGTATTCTCAATCTCGATGCGCTGCTGGAGCGTTACCCACGTGAGTTGTCGGGCGGCCAGCGGCAACGCGTCGCGATGGGTCGCGCTATTGTTCGCGACCCCAAGGTGTTTTTGTTTGATGAGCCGTTGTCCAACCTGGATGCCAAATTGCGGGTGTCCATGCGCGCTGAAATCAAGGCGCTGCATCAGCGCCTGAAAACCACGACGGTCTATGTGACGCATGACCAGATTGAAGCCATGACGCTGGCCGACCGGATCGTCGTCATGCACGACGGCATCGTCGAGCAAATCGGCACGCCGCTGGAACTGTTTGACAAACCTGGCAACCTGTTTGTGGCGCAGTTTATTGGTTCACCGTCGATGAATGTGATGAGTGGTGTTTTGAGGAAGTCTGCAGAAACGGCGATGGTCGATGTGGGTGGCCAGCTGTGGCCGGTGGCTGAATCGGCGGGCGGAGTCGATGGGCAAGCCGTGAGTTACGGCGTCCGACCCGGTGACCTCACCCTCTCTGCCAATCGGCAAGGCATACCTGCAACGGTCGTGGTTGTTGAGCCTACGGGCGCCGAAACTGAATTGCTCCTGCAAATCGGCGATCACCAACTGGTATTGGTGATGCATGGCCGCACAGATGCCAAACCTGATGAAGTGGTTCATTTGACCGTCGATACTCCCAAAACGCATTTGTTTGATGCCAAAACGGGCGTTCGGTTGGGCTGATGGTCGGCGAAGGGAGTAATCGAATGGTTCTAGATTCTTTCAAACTTGATGGCCGCCTGGCTTTGGTGACTGGTTCGTCCGACGGTCTGGGTTTGGCGATGGCGCGGGCGTTGGCCCAGGCCGGCGCAACAGTAGTGATCAATGGCCGCGGCGAGGCCAAGCTGCAGGCAGCTGTGTTATTGCTCCAGCAAGAAGGATTGCGGGCGCATGCCCGGGCTTGTGATGTCACAGACGCTCAGGCGGTGCAGGGGATGGTGAACGATATTGAGACGACCATTGGCCCCATTTCCATATTGGTCAATAACGCCGGCATACAGCGTCGTGGCCCCTTGCACGACTTCAAACATGACGATTGGCGCGAGCTGATGCAGACCAACCTGGACAGCGTGTTTTTTGTCGGCCAAGCAGTGGCCCAAAAAATGATTCCGCGCAAAACCGGCAAGATCATCAATATCTGTTCGGTGCAAAGCGAGTTGGGCCGACCCGGCATTTCACCTTACATGGCCAGCAAAGGGGCCGTGAAGATGCTGACCAAAGGCATGGCGATTGACTGGGGCCCGTTGGGTTTGAACGTCAACGGCATTGGCCCAGGTTATTTCAAAACCGTACTCAATGCCAAGCTGGTGGCTGACGAAACCTTCAGCGCGTGGTTGATCAACCGCACCCCCAGCCGCCGATGGGGCGAGATGGAAGAGCTGGGTGGCGCGGCGGTTTATCTCGCCAGTGAGGCATCGCGGTTTGTCAACGGCCACATTCTCTATGTGGACGGCGGCGTGACAGCCACCTTGTAGTAGGCGTGTTGGCCTGCCCGTGAAGCCCATTGGTTTGCACCCAAAATCAAAGAATTCCTGTTCCATTCGTATCCGCAGCCAATCCTTATCCCTATGTCAGTATCGACAGAGCAACCCAGACGAATCCGCGCCTTGATGTGTCACGGCGCATTGGACCTGCGCCTTGAACACCTCGACCCTGACACCGTAGACAACCCGCGCCAAATTCTGGCCCATCAGCTGCGGGTGCGGGTCGTCTTTGGGGGCATTTGCGGCTCTGATCTGCATTACTACCAGCATGGTGGTTTTGGGGTGGTTCGCATCAAAGAGGCAATGGCCTTGGGCCATGAAATCTCGGGGGTGATTGACGAGGTGGGCCGTGATGTCAAGAACTTCAAAGCCGGGCAACGCATTGCGATTTCTCCATCGCGCCCCTGCGGCACGTGCCGGTTTTGCCAGTTGGGCCAACATCACCATTGCCTGGCCATGCGGTTTTATGGCAGCGCCATGCCTTTTCCGCACATACAAGGCGGGTTTCGCGACAGCCTGGTGATCGAGCAGCATCAAGCGCATGCACTGTCTGATTCCTTGAGCCTGAGCGAGGCGGCTTTGGCCGAACCGTTGTCGGTGGGCCTGCACGCCATCAACCGGGCTGGTGGCGTGTTTGGCAAACAGGTGCTGGTGACAGGTTGCGGGCCGATTGGTTCTTTGCTGATTGGCGGATTGCGGCGTGCTGGCGCAGCCCGGATCGTCGCCACGGATGTCGCCGACATGCCATTGGAATGCGCCCGCCAAATGGGCGCCGATGAAACCATCAATCTGGCCAAAGAACCGGGCGGCTTGGTGAAATACATGGCCGACAAAGGTCAGTTTGAACGCGTTTTTGAGTGCAGCGGCAACGAGCGCGCGTTAAAAGGCGCGCTGGATGTGATCGCGCCGCAGGGTGTGCTGGTCGCAGTCGGGTTGGGCGGCGACATGAGTTTGCCGTTGAACCAAATCGTCGCCAAAGAAATTGATTTGCGTGGCACGTTCCGGTTCCATCCGGAATTTGCCAACGCGGTGGCATTTTTGAACAAGGGCCTGATTGACGGCAAACCGGTTATCTCTCGCATCTTGCCGTACGCCTCAGCGGTTGAGGCGTTCAAACTCGCGGGGGACAAGAGCCAGTCTCTGAAGGTCTTGATCGCCTTTGACCCAGCCTTCGCAGCCTGAAACCCATTTTAAATATTGTTCAATTAGGCCGTTTACATGACGTATTTCACCAAAACAGTGCTGTTCACCGATGCCGATGGCCGGGCCCGGTTTCGCGATGAGCAAGTGCCCCTGACTGAGGGCAGCCCGCAATCCATGTTGTCGGCATTGTTGCCTTCAGGTGGCCTGCAATTGCGCCAGAGCCCGGTAGGCTTCAGAAGCCAGTTTCATTGCTCGCCCCACCCGCAGTGGGTGTTTATTTTGCAGGGCCAAATGGAGATCGGTCTGCAAGGTGGCGTGTCGCGGGTTTTTCAGCCCGGCGAACATTTTTTCTCGGCTGACATGCTGCCCGCTGGCGCGACGTTTGATGCCGCCGTGCATGGCCACTGGAGCCGCCAACTGGGCTCAGACCCGTTGCAAACCTTGTTTGTACGTGCTTAAAATGACGTAAAAACGGCTGTAAATTGGTATTTATATTGTAAAAATAATAAATTACTCTATAATTACTATTATTATAGTAGCAATCAATAGAACAGGTTTTTAAACAAAATGCCTTAATTTCTTAAGACATTTTGAAAAAATAGTTACTTAACGCTGACGGGCTGGTCCCCGCGAACCGCCGCCGAAGCCGCCGTCACCGCGGTTGCCACCGCGCCCACCGCCGCCCGCATTGCCACGGTAGCCGCCGCCACCGCCACCGCCAAAACGACGCTGGCCATTGCCACGGGCCATTTGGTCAACACTGGTGCGCATGGGATCGGGTTGCCCCCCATTGCCGCCACCATTACCCGTGCCGCCCTGGTTGCTCACGCGTTGGGCCGCGCTGTTGTAGCTGACATCGCCAAAAGAGGTGCGGGTTGGATCCGGAATAAATTCATTTTGATCAGAGTTCTGGCGTGGGTTGGGGTTGCCTCCACGCCCTGCGGCTTGGCGGTTGCCTTGATTAAAACCATTGCCACCACGACCGCCGCCGCCATTGGCACTGCGGCCTGCGCCGCCGTTGCCACCACCGCCGTTACCGGCGTAGTTGCCAGTGCCATTCCCATTGGCCGGGTTGCTGTGTGCGTTGGCGTTGCGTCCACGGCCGGCGCCGCCAGCGTTTCTGCCACCGCCACCTGGGTTGCTTCCGCCGCCATTACTGCCGCCGTTACCGCCACCATTGGCGCCTCTGGGCGCTTGCCCGGCGCGGTTGTCACGCACGCGTTGCAGCATTTCAGTGCGTGCGGCACGTCCGGCCGCCATCATCACCTCGCGGCTCGGTGGGCGGCCCGCGCCACCCCATATGGTTTGCCGCCCCATGGCGATGGGCTCGGCCTGCTCACCCGGCTCGGCACCAAAACCTTCGACGAGTTTGACCTCGATGTCTTGCTTGGTGAAGCGCTCGATCTCTTGCATGAAACCTTCTTCATCCAGGCACACCAGATTGACAGCAGCACCATCTGCGCCGGCGCGCCCGGTGCGGCCAATGCGGTGCACGTAATCTTCCGGCACGTTGGGGATTTCGTAGTTCACCACGTGCGGCAGGTCGTCAATGTCAATGCCGCGGGCGGCAATGTCAGTGGCTACCAGGGCACGGATGTCGCCGCTCTTGAAGCCTGCCAGTGCCTGGGTGCGGGCCGTTTGGCTTTTGTTGCCATGCAGGGCCATCGCCTCAATGCCGTTCTTCGTCAAATACTCGGCGACGTTATTGGCGCCAAACTTGGTGCGGGTGAACACCAGCACCTGGCTCCAGTTTTGTTCGTTGATGATGTGCGACAGCAGGGCTTTCTTTTTGCCCCGACCCACCGGATGGATCACCTGGGTGATGCGCTGCACGGTGGTGTTGCGGGGCGTGACCTGCACGCTTTGCGGCTTCTTGAGCAGGGTCTCGGCCAGATCGCGAATCTCGTCGCTGAACGTGGCCGAAAACAGCAGGCTTTGTTTTTCTTTGGGTACCAGCGCCAGCACTTTCTTCACGTCGGGCAGGAAACCCATGTCCAGCATGCGATCGGCCTCATCAAGCACGAGGATTTGCACCTGGCCTAAATCCAGCATGCCTTGTTGTGCCAAATCGAGCAGGCGTCCGGGTGTGGCCACGAGTATGTCCACGCCTTTTTTCAGTTTGCTGATTTGCGGGTTCATGCCGACACCGCCAAACACCACGGTGGAAGTCAGTTGCAGGAACTTGCCGTACGTTTGCACCGACTCTTCCACCTGCGCAGCGAGTTCGCGCGTGGGGGTTAGCACCAGGGCGCGAATGCCCGTGCCGCCAAACTTGTTTTGGGCGCTACGCGCCATGGTGAGTTTGTGCAGCATGGGCAACACAAAAGCTGCGGTCTTGCCGGTGCCGGTTTGGGCACCTCCCAAAAGGTCATGGCCCGCCAGCACGACCGGAATAGCCTCGGCCTGGATCGGGGTGGGGGATTCATAGCCGTGCTCACGCACTGCCTTGACAATGGCCGCAGCCAGGTTTAGATCTTCAAATTTCATTTTTGGCGCGCCTGGCTTGCAGGCGCTTCAGGGTGTCAGCCCATGCCACACGCTTCAAGCGCAGGAAATCAGTGGGGCGGACGTATCAGGGGTGGAACGAAGGGCCGCTGGTCTGACTTGCAGAAAAGTTTCGAACGAGGCAGGGCGGAAAAAACGCTCCCAGCAGGATGCTGGATGTGGGGCTACTGACAAGCCCGACCCCATAATTATCACACAACGCGTCTAAAGCGAGTCTCAACGCCAAGGCTGATGCAAAAAGTTGCAGCATTTTGTGTACAAGTGCCATCCGTGTTACCCGGGTTGGATGCATACTTGAAGACCAATTTTAAAACTGTCATATTTTCAAGGGGAACCATGGCAACGTTGCCGTCCATCCGGCTGGGTTTTGCAGACGACAAGGTTAAAACCAAGCCTGAAGTTCGCGATTGTATTGAAGCGGTTCTCTTCCAGGCTGATGGACTGATCGGCAGTGTCATGGCCGGCCTTCGGCTCATCCAGGCCCAGCCCGCTGGTCAGTCCAAGGGCCGCGCCGCAACCCTGAATAAACATCCCTCAAACCGAAAGGCGATGGACGACCTGATTGCACTGGAGCTTGCCGCGAAGGTCAGCTTTCAGGCCGAATTGCGTGGGGCTTTCTACAGCCGGCGTTCAACCGATGTGGTGGTGCAGCCGCTGTTGCGGTTTGATGATTTCCAGTTTCTGGACGAATCACAGATCGATGCCAACATTGAAACTGCGCTGACCCAGCAAGAAGTGTCTGCCGCTGTGGAGACCTCCTTGCCAGCATTGAACGCACTGATCAGCACGTTGCTGGGGATGGTATCGGTGCAACCCCAGTTGAACCCGTTGAAGCCAGAGGCCTTTGTGCAGGCGCTGCGCGCTACCTTGGTCGAGCACGTGCCTAATGCAACGGCGCGTCCCATGATCATGGCCGCCAGTGCGAGTTTGCTGGGGCCTGCATTGCATAACCTGTACAAAGACGTCACCCAGTGGCTGCGTTCGCAAGGTGTGGAGCCCGCTTTGCCTGTCGGTTACCTGGCGGGCGCCGTGGCCCAGCAGGGCCAGGGAAAAGCGGCGGACAACCCGGTCACCCGCACCATGCTGACGCTGGACAAACTGCGCAAACTGCTGTCTGGCGAGTTCGAATCCGGCTTGGCAGCCTTGACCGGCGGGCCCAAGGATTTTCTGCACACGGTGCCTTCCTCGTTTGTCGCACTGGAAGATTTGAAGTTGGTCGAACCGATGATGCAGCGTCTCGCTGCCCGTGCCAAGCAATCGCGCGCCAAATCGCAGGGCACCAAAACCGCGCAGCCTCAGGTCACGCTGGAGATGCTGGAAAACGACAAAGACAAACAAAGGCAAGTGGGGCGTCAATTGGGCTCGGAAGTAGTGCGCCTCATGCTGGAGAATCTGGGCAAGGATGAGCGCTTGTTACCGCCCGTTCGGTTGCTGATTAAAAGCATGGAGCCGGTGCTGTTGAAGTTGGCCCAAACGGATCCGCGCTTTTTCAGCGACAAAAAACATCCGGCGCGGGTCCTGATGGACCGCATCACGCACCGTAGCCTGGCATTCGCTTCGGACACCGATGCCGGCTTCAACCAGTTCACCAAGGCCATATCGAATGGCATCCAGGTGCTGGCTGGCACGCAGGGCGACGCGCTGTCCTTCGCGCGTGTCCTGCGCAAATTGGAAGATGCCTGGGAGCGCGAAGACGCTGCGCAGCTCAAGCGGCATCAAGAGGCTGCGCGTTCGCTCCTGCATGCTGAGCAGCGCAATCTGCTGGCGCATCGTTTCGCTGACGACATTGCACAGCGCAGCAAGGGCAAAAGCGTGCCCGACAACATAGCTGCTTTTCTGCGTGGCCCCTGGGCCCAGGTACTGGCCGAAGCGCAACTTCGGGCCGACGACGGCGGCGGTGATGCTGCGGGTTACAACGCGCTGGTCGATGACCTGATCTGGAGCGTGCAGTCGCGCCTGACCCAGCGGGATCGGGCCCGGCTGGTGCAGTTGGTGCCATCGCTGTTGGTGACATTGCGCCAAGGCCTGCAGCTGATAGATTACCCGCAAGAGCGCGTGCCGTTGTTGTTTGACGCACTGATCGAGCTGCATGAAAAAGCCTTTGAAATGCCGGAAGGTTATGTACCCCGAAGTCCGGCGCCGGCAGGTTCGCCCGCTGCGGGGCAAGGGCAGCAAGATGGCGCAGATTCGGCACCTGCATCGCGCCTCGATCCAGCGGCCGATGACGATTTTTGGGTGGGTGACGACGAGGCGCTGGAGTCCGGGTACGAGGCCGGTGATGCCAATACACATATTGACACCCATCCGGCATCTGCCTTGGTGCCTGAGCGCGAGGCCGAAATGGGGATGTGGGCGGTGGCGGACCTCAAGGTCGGCTCCTGGGTAGAACTGATGCATCAGGGCAAATGGGTACGTGCCCAACTCACCTGGGCCAGCCCGCATCTCACTTTGTTCATGTTTGTTTCTGGCAAGGGCTTGGCGCACTCGATGTCGCGCCGCACTATGGAGCAGCGGCGTATTCAGGGCTTGATCCGTATCGTGTCGGATGGGGATGTGGTTGGCAGTGCCCTGAATGCGGTGGCCCAGACCGCGCTGCGCAATCAGCCAGCGCCCGTCACCGGGCCCGCGCCGCTAACCTAAGTCTGCCCCGGTTTTGCGCCGGTTTTTATAGCGCGGCTGTCAAGCGCGGTTGAAGTAGGGTTCGGTGGTCCAACGGGCTGTCGATTGCCAAGGGCGCGATAATGGGGGTTTTCCCCGCGCAGCCCTGCGCTTGACAACCCCAAAACACATCCCCATGGCTCAATACGTCTATTCCATGAACCGCGTCGGCAAGATGGTGCCGCCCAAGCGATTCATCCTCAAAAACATCTCGTTGAGCTTTTTCCCCGGTGCCAAGATCGGTGTGCTGGGCACCAACGGCTCAGGCAAATCAACCTTGCTGAAAATAATGGCCGGTGTCGACAAAGACATCGAAGGCGAAGCCATACCCATGGCCAACCTGAAGATCGGCTACCTGCCGCAAGAACCCCAACTGGACCCCACACAAACCGTGCGCCAGAGCGTTGAAAGCGGCATGGGCGACGTGATGACCGCCAAAGCCCGGCTCGAAGAGGTGTACTCGGCCTATGGTGAAGAAGATGCCGACTTTGACAAACTGGCTGCCGAGCAGGCCGAGCTCGAAGCCATCATCGCCAGTGCCGGAACCGATTCGGAGCACCAGCTTGAAATCGCCGCTGATGCGCTGCGCTTGCCGCCCTGGGATGCGAATATTGGCGTGTTGTCGGGTGGTGAAAAACGCCGTGTGGCGTTGTGCCGCCTGCTGCTGTCCAAACCCGACATGCTGTTGCTGGACGAACCGACCAAACACCTGGATGCCGAGTCGGTGGATTGGCTCGAACAGTTTTTGCAGCGTTACCCCGGCACGGTGGTGGCTATTACCCACGATCGCTACTTTCTGGACAACGCCGCCGAGTGGATTCTGGAACTCGACCGGGGCTCCGGTATC
>JANOWY010000054.1:0-2719 GCA_031418135.1 Rhodoferax sp.
TGGGTCTTGAAGCGGCCCAAGCCGACAAAATGCCGTCCGAGCTCTCGGGCGGCATGATCAAACGGGTGGCCTTGGCCCGGGCCCTGATAATGGACCCGCCGCTGCTGCTGCTCGATGAACCCACCGCCGGGCTCGACCCGAGCAGCGCCGACGCGTTTTGCACCCTGCTGCAAACCCTGCACCAAGAGCTGAACCTGACGGTGGTGATGGTGACGCACGACCTGGACACCTTGGTTGACCTGAGCACCCGGGTGGCCGTATTGGCCGACAAACAGGTGGTGGTAACCGGCACGGTGGCCGAGGTGGCGGCATTCAAGCACCCGTTCATCGAGAGCTTCTTTCAGGGTGAGCGCGGGCGGCGCGCCCTGGCACCCGTGCCCAAAGCGGCCCCGGCCACCCCTGGCCAATCCGCGCCCGGCCAATCAGTGTAAGAATCAGCCGGCCTCACCTCACACCATGGAAAACCGTTCACACGCCCTGATTGCCGGCAGCTTTGTGCTTCTGGTCACAGCCATGTTGGTTGCGCTGGCGCTGTGGCTCACGCGTGACACAGAGAAACAATTCACCTACCAGATCACCACCCGAGAGGCCGTCAGCGGCCTGCAACCCCAGGCGGCGGTGCGGTTCAGGGGCGTACCGGTGGGCAAGGTAACAGCTATCGGGTTCGATCCGCAGGTGCGCGGCCAGGTGCTCATCACCATCAGCACCAATGAAGGTGCGCCCATCACCACTTCCACCTACGCCATGCTCGGGTTTCAGGGCGTGACCGGGCTGGCCTATGTGCAGCTGGAAGACGCAGGCGAATCCAGCGTGCTGTTGGCCACCAACGATAAAACTCCCGCCCGCATCCCCCTGCGCGCCGGGTTTTTGTCGCGCCTGATCGACCAGGCTTCAGGCATCTTGCTGCAAGTTGAGGAATCCAGCCGAAGCCTGAACTTGCTGCTGGCCCCGGACAACCAGAAGATCCTGTTCGGTGCCGTACAAGACATCGGGCAATCAGCCAAGAGTTTCAACACGGCCGCTACCACGTTTCAGCAGTTCTCGACCAACGCCAACCGCATTCTGGACGCGCAGTTTGGCCCCGAACGCATCAACCTGCCCAAGCTGGTGGACGAGCTCAACACCTCGCTCAAGACGTTGCAGGCAACCTCACAAACCGTGGGCGCTACTGCTGAAGAGTTCAAAAAAGCCAGCCAATCGCTCAGCACGGCCATCACCCAAACCGCTGGGCAAACCGGTGCCACGCTGGAGAAAATCGGGCAAAGCGCCGATGCCCTGACCAGCGCCACCCAAAACCTGACCACCAGCGCCTTGCCGCGGTTGAACCGCGCCACCGACGAAGCCAGCCGCGCTGCCAAAGCCGTAGGCCGCCTCAGCGCCACGCTGAATGAAACGCCCCAGGCCCTGATCTTCGGCACCCCTGCCGCACCTGGCCCTGGTGAACCCGGTTTTGTGGCTCCTGTAAAATAAAATTATAAATATCATATTTAAATGATATATATTGAATAGCTAATAGTGCAATTAATATGAGAACAATTGGCCTATTTTTTTATACACTATTTGGAATAATAGTTATATTGATAGCCGGGTGTGCACTGCCCGACAAACCCACGCAGCCTGGTTATTACGATTTGGGCCCCGCGCCGCTTGTTATGGCTTCCGCGGTTGCTGCGGCCGCCCCCACCGCAGGCGGTTCAGGCGTGAATCTGCCAGCGCTGGTTTTGCCCGAATTTGAAGCCAGCAGCGCGCTGGAACGCCCGGCCATTTTGTATCGCCTGTTGTACGCCGATGCACATGCCCTGCGTGCCTATAGCCAAGCCCAATGGCAGGCTACACCGGCGCAGTTGGTGCGCCAGCGCCTCAAATCCCGGTTGGCCCTGGGCCGCGTGGTGCTAACCGGTTCCGAGCCCGCCTCCAGCAACGCCCCGGTGTTGCAAATCGAACTCGACACCTTCAGCCAGCAGTTTGATTCACCCGGTAGCAGCCAAGGCCTGGTTCAGTTGCGGGCCACTTTGTCGTGGGTGACCACCGCCGGCGAAAAACGCGTCGCTCAAAAAAGCTTTGCGGCGCAACGCCCAGCCCCCAGCGCCGATGCCGCCGGTGGTGTGCGGGCACTTGCGGCTGCCACAGACGCGGTGATGGCGGAAATTGACTTGTGGGTGCAGAGCGTTAGATAGCCAACTCTGAATCGACGCGCATGAGGGTGTTTTGAGCGCGGTTTTCGCTTTTGAACGGCTTTTTCAACAGCCGATTCGGCAGCTATTTGAATGAAGGTGGAATGCTTTGGCAACCGGATCAACCGTGACTTGCTTGCCCGGCGTGGTTGGCCAACGCCTGAGCCGCCCACTGGTTCAAACTGATGCCCGCCATCTTGGCCGCAATACTGGCCTGCGCATGCACCTGCGGCGACACACGCAATAGCAGTCGCCCGGAAAACGGCTTGTTGGCTGGCAGGCCCAGTTGCGCACAATGGGCCAGGTAATCATCAACCGCTTCGTGGAACGCGGCCTCCAGCTCGTCCACACTGCTGCCGTGAAACCCCACAATATCGCGAATGCCCGCCAAGTGCCCGACGAAGCAGCCATCCTCTTCGCTGTATTCGTATCGGGCCGTGTAACCCTTGTAGGTCATGCCGTCCATGGGGGTGCCAATCCTATCGCGGTCAAAACCTCTGGCGCGGCGGGCAACCAGATAGGCGGCGTCACCGGCGCCATCGTCG
>JANOWY010000055.1:0-19080 GCA_031418135.1 Rhodoferax sp.
GTAACTCGGTCGATCCAGGCCGCCGCACAACAGCGTGGCACCTTCTTTGGGGCCCAGCTCGATGTAGCTGCGCACCTTGGCCAGGTGTGCCTTTGAAATCATGGGCCCAACGATGGTGTTTTCATCCAGCGGGTCACCCACGGTGATGCGTTTGGCGCGTTCGACAAACTTTTGCACAAAGTCGGCGTAGATCGATTGCTGCACCAGGATGCGGCTGCCTGCAGTACAGCGTTCGCCGTTGTTGCTGAAGATCATGAACACGGCGGCATCCAGCGCCCGGCCCATGTCAGCATCGTCAAAAATCACGAAGGGGGATTTGCCGCCTAGTTCCATACTGAATTTCTTCAGGCCCGCCGACTTGACGATGCGGTTGCCGGTGGCGGTGGAGCCAGTGAACGAGATGGCCCGCACGTCGGGGTGCGAACACAACGGCTCGCCCGCGTCTTTGCCCAGGCCGTGCACCACGTTGAACACGCCGGGTGGAATACCCGCCTCCAGCGCCAGCTCGCCCAAACGAGCGGCGCTCAGTGGCGAGAGTTCACTCATCTTCAGCACGGCGGTGTTGCCAAACGCCAGGCAGGGCGCGGTCTTCCAGGTGGCCGTCATGAAAGGCACGTTCCACGGGCTGATCAGTGCACACACGCCCACCGGGTGAAACAAGGTGTAGTTCAAATGCGTTTCAGTCGGGTAAGTGTGGCCGTCAACCCGCGTACACATCTCGGCGAAATAGGTGAAGTTGTCGGCTGCGCGGGGAACCAGCTGTTTGCCGGTTTGGCTGATGACTTGCCCGCAGTCGTTGGTCTCGGTTTGTGCGATTTCGGGCACATGGCGGGCGATGAGCTCACCCAGCTTACGGATCAGTTTGGCGCGTGCCGGTGCGGGCGTTGCAGCCCAAGCAGGGAAGGCGGCTTTGGCGGCGGCGACAGCAGCGTTGACTTCTGCTTCGCCGCCTGCTGCCACCTCGGCCAACACCTCCTGCGTGGCGGGGTTGATGGTTTCAAACGTCGTCTGGCTGGCGACGGATTTTCCGTCAATGAGGTGTTGAATCGTCATGAATTTCTTTCGATCATCGTCGTCTGCAAATCACCCAGTCCTTCAATCGAAGTGACCACCACATCGCCCGGCTGGCAATCGACCACACCATCAGGCGTGCCGGTCAAAATCAAATCGCCGGGTTGCAGGGTCATGAAGCTGCTGAAGTATTCAATCAAAAACGGCACGTCAAAAATCATGTCGCGGGTATTGCCCGATTGGGTGACTTGGCCATTCACCGTGGTCTGTAGCGCCAAACCTTGCGGGTTGGCAATATCGGCTGCATCCACCAGCCATGGCCCCAGCGGCGTGCAGGTAGCGCGGTTTTTGACCCGCAGATTGGGGCGGTACCAGTTTTCCAGGTAATCGCGTATGGCGAAATCATTGGCCACGGTGTAACCCGCCACAAAATCGTAGGCAGCGTCGCGCTTCACGCGGCGGGCGATTTTGCCGATCACCACGGTGAGTTCGCATTCGTAGTGCATATATTTCACGTCGGCGGGGCGCTGCGTAAAGCCCCGGTGGCCCATCAGGCTGGCTTCACCCTTCACAAAAACCAGCGGTTCTTCGGGGGCTTTGAATTCCAGCTCTTTGGCGTGATCCGCGTAGTTCAGCCCCAGCGCCAGGATGGTGCGCGCTTGCGGCACGGGTTGGAGCGGAGGCAGCCAGACCACGTCATCGAATGAAACCAGTCTGCCGTCCGTCAGGCGTAACTTGCCGTCCGCTTCGACGGCTTTATGCACTGCGCCTGCAAAGGCCACTCGTGCGTGTTTCATGCGGCCTCCTGAACGAGTGTGTGGGTCATTCGGCTCAATGCAGGGTGCGTGGGAGAACTGATCTCGACACAGTCTCCCACACATGCCAGCGGGCGCGTGCCATCTGGCAGGCAATCCAGTCCCAGCATCATCAGATCACCTTCGCGTAAGGTCATGAAGTCCATCACGTCGCGCAGTAACTGGGCGGCGGGCCGGATCAGGCCGGAAAAATCAACCGTCTGCCGCAGTGTGCCGTTCACCTGCACCTGCAGTTGCACCCGCGCGTGGTCACCCAGATCAGCCGGTGACATACATTGCGAGCCCAGCCCCAGGAAACCATCCAGGCATTTGAACTTGACCGGTGGCCTGAAATAACTGGCGTGGGGCACCGAAAAATCGTTGACCAGCACCCAGCCAGCCAGTTGACCGCCTGTGCCCATCACCATCGCCAAGCTGGCCCCGATTTCTACCTGCGCAATACGCGAAGGCACGGGTACCTGGCCGCCGTTGGGATTAAAGGTATTGGCCGTTTTGACATACAAGACTGGCGCTTGCGGCGCTGCCTTGTAGGGTGGCTGTGTCATCTGTAGTGCAAAAAAATCGACCTCGCGTTTGAAGTTGAGCAACGTGCCGTAGACCGTGCCAGCGGGCCAAAACGGGTCGGATGGTATCAATGTTGAGGAAGAAAGGGTCATGGAGTCACCAACGGCTCAGGCCGTTCCAGTTCGATTACTTCATCCAGCAGTGCGTACAGCTGCGAGAGCTTTTTTTTGCCCAAGGATTTCTCCATAAAGTCGTAATGCGCCTCAATGGAATGCGAGAGTTTGCCGACCGCTTTTTTGCCCAGCGATGTGGGTTCCACAACGGTGCGGCGTTGGTCAGCGGCATCGCGCTTGCGCCGGATCAGGCCGTCGCGCTCCATGCGGTTCAGCACCCCTGTCAGGCTGGGGCCCAGAATGAAAGCCTCGCGCGCAACCCGCCCGGTTTCAACCACGCCATGTTCGCCCAGCACCCGCAACACGCGCCATTGCTGGTCCGAGAGGCCGTGCTCACGCAGGCCGGGCCGGGTATGCGCCATCACCGATTCGCGCGCTTGCAGCAGCAGGCGCGGCAGGTTGCGGTGGACGAACGGCGTGGTCATGGTGAAGCTTGGGTCGCAGGGTAATTTATTTAATATGTTAAATAAATCAGCCAAACCTGTCAAGTTGCCGTAAAAGGTTTGGCGCTGGTGCTTACCCTGCCCCGTCAGCTCAACCGCGGGCTGGTGTCGGCCAGCAGGGCTTCGGCCCGCAGCCAGGCGATGAAGTCCTGCGCGTCCGGGTTGCTGGCGGCGCGGGCACCCTGCGCCACGTAATACCCGCGCTGCGAGGCGGCCAGACCCTTGAATGGCGCCACCAGTCGTTTGTCGCGCAGCAGTTCATTGAGCAGCGGAAACCGGCCAATGGCCACACCCTGGCCCGCCACCGCCGCGCCAATGGCATCGGCATACTGGGTGAAGCGCAAGGTGTTCTTCGTGCGCACTTCCGGCAAGCCCATAACCTTGAGCCACGGGTCCCAATCACCCGTCACGTTCATGTCGCTGGGGGTGTCTACCGCGAGCAAGGTGTGGCGGGCCAGGTCGGCTGGCTTCTTCAGCGGGTTGGCCGTTTGGCGAAGCAGCTGGGGGGAACAAACCGGCAACACGGTTTCTTCAAACAGCGACGGGCCTTCGCCGTCTTTGATGGCGCAAAAACGCACCGCCAAGTCGAGGTGGCTGCGCTGCAAATCCTGCACCTCCAACGTGGCCGAGATGCGCACATCCACCTGGGGGTGGCTGGCGGTGAAACGCGCCAGCCGCGGTATCAGCCACAGCGAGGCGAAGCCCGGCGTGGTGGTCAGCGCCACGTGCCGTGAAGGGGCTGCGCCGCGCACCAGCACGGTGGCATCACGCAGGCGCAGCAGGCAGTCGTCTACTGCGCGGTGCATCGTGCGCCCCGCATCGGTGAGCGACAGCGCCCGGTGATGGCGTTCGAACAAGGGCACGCCCAGCCCCGCTTCCATCTGCTGGATCTGGCGGCTGACCGCCGATTGCGTCAAAAACAGTTCTTTGGCGGCCAGTGTGAAGCTCAGGGTGCGGGCTGCGGCCTCAAAACTGCGCAGCAAATCGAGCCTGGGCAAGTCTTGGCGGGGGATGGCATCGGTCATGGCGGGGCGGGTAAAAAATGCAGTTGACATTCCATAAATGCATGCAATGGATTCGATTTTATCGTTTGTCAGTCCAGCGTCAAGCCCGTACATTCATGCTTCCAATGAATGTGAAAGGCAAACCCACCATGAAACCCTCTGCTTACACCACCGGTGCCACCCTGAATGCGCTGTGCCTGGGCACTTCGGCGGCCAAAGACCTTGGCCTCAGCCTGGAGCACCAAGCCATGATCACGCTGTCGCCTGCGGCGGCGCTGACCGTGACGTGCCTGGAAGGCAGCCTGTGGATCACCCGGAACAACCAGCCCGAGGACATCATCCTCGGCGCGGGCGAATCCCATACCATCGCACCGGGCAGCCAGACCGTTGTCTATGCGTTGAAGCCTTCGCGGGTTTCAATGGCTGCCAGTCTGGTGCCCGTTGCCATCCGCGCTGCGCCACAACGACGCACCCGATTCAGCTGGACACCTCAACTGAGCTTTGCCGGTATTGCCGAGTGGAGCTGATGCCCGGCATGGGCGCCACCCGATCCAAGGTGCCGCGCCATGGCCCCTCAGCGCCGGAAGTAAAACTCGCCGATGACCTGGTCGTAAATGGCAGGCACCTGTTCGTGACCCACTGATTTGGCCAGATTGACGACATCGTTGCGCACGTTGCGCACAAGGCGGTCAATGCTGACGCCCGGTTTCTGCATTTCCTTGACAAAAATGCGCGTGAACAGGCCGTTCTTGTCCTGATCACCAGGACCCAGCTTGTCCAGGGCCTGCTGGCCGGCTCCGGCTGAAAAAATGACCATTTGACCCGTGGCTGCCGTGGTGGGCGACAAGCCTCTGCCACCCAGCGCCCGGCCCGATTTTTTGAAAGGGTTATCGCGGCAGGCGTCAATCATGGCCAGGGTGAACTTGGTTTTGCGCTCGCTCATGTCGTCCAGAATCCGCTGCAGCTGGATGCCGTCGTCCTTGATCTGTTCTTCACTTTCGCCAGTGATGTCAATCGGCAGCAGGTAGTTGGCCGCACCAATTTGCACGCCATGCCCGGCGTAGAAAATCAGGACTTCATCGCCACCTTCGACTTGCGCCTTGAAGTTGCGAAGGGCGATTTTCATGTCCTTTTCGTTCAGGTCCAGTTTCAGGGTGACCTGGTAGCCGACTTGGGTCAGCCCCTGGGCAATCGAGCGCGCATCTTCCCTGGCGTTGGCCAGCGGGGCAACATGCCGGTAGCTGTCATTGCCAATCACCAAGGCGCGACGTTGGGCCAGGGTTGTCAGCGGTTGAATTTTGTTGGCCTCGATCCGGGGTGCGGGGGCTAGCGCCTGAGGTGCAGTTGGTTGGGCAGAGGGTTGGGCAAAAGGTTGGCCAGACGGTGGGACCGTCGGGGTCGTTTCCCGAACGGTGGGTGCCGCAGGGTTCGCCCGGAGCTGGGCAAGCAACGGCGCAAAGGTCTCAGATGCCATTCTTTGCTTAGCATATGCGTTGCCTTTGGCAGCCGCCAAGCTGTACCAGCGCGCGGCTTCCCGGAGGTCCTGGGCAACGCCATGCCCCTTTTCGTACATGATCCCCAAATTGGCTTCGCCATCCATATGGCCCTGCGCTGCCGACAGGCCATGCCATTTAAGGGCCTCCGGGTAGTTTTTGGAAACGCCCTGGCCATTATGGTAAAGCAAGCCCAGGCCGTTTTGCCCAGTGGCGTGGCCTTGCGCTGCTGCCAGCCGGTAGAGGCGCAGGGCTTCTGCGTAGTCTTGTTTTGTGCCTTGCCCCAGCCGATACATGGAAGCCAAATCTGCCTGAGCGCCCGCATGGTTTTGCGCAGATGACAGTTTCAGCCATTTGATGGCTTCAGGGTAATCTTTGTCTCCGCTTTGGCCCTGACGGTAAAACTGGCCCAAATGGTACTGGGCGGCAGGCTGGCCCGATTGCGCCGCCGGGGTCAGCAAGCGAACGGCCAACGGGTAGTCTTTGGCTTTCAAGGCGGCCAGGCCGTCCTCTAACTCCCCTGCCAGAAGTCCGGTCACGAACAGCCCGAAAATCAGCGCGCACCACAGGCTAAAGACGTGGTGTCGGAGGGCGGATTTTGTTCCAAGCATGGCGAGTGACGTATCGGTTAAAGCTTATTCTGCATCAGACCCACCCGGCACGGCAGGTAAGGGTGAGACAACAACTGTTGTTTTATCCAGTAAAATAGCTGGATGGCCAAAGACAAAACCATCTACACCTGCACCGAATGCGGCGGCACCAGCCCCAAATGGCTGGGCAAGTGCCCGGCTTGTGCGGCCTGGAACACGCTGATCGAATCGGTGGCTGAAAGCAGTGCCCCGGCCAAAAACCGGTTTGCCACCACGTTCCAGTCGTTGGCCAAAACCGCCGAGGTGACGGCCCTGAGCGACATTGAAGCCAGCGACATGTCGCGCACGCCCACCGGGCAAGACGAGCTGGACCGCGTGCTGGGCGGTGGCATTGTCGAAGGCGGCGTGGTGCTGATCGGTGGTGACCCCGGCATCGGCAAATCCACCTTGTTGCTGCAGGCGCTGGATTCCTTGCAGCGCAGCGGGCAAAAAACCCTGTACGTCACAGGCGAAGAAAGCGGGGCACAAGTGGCGTTGCGGGCTCAGCGGCTGGGCTTGCTGGGCTCCAAAGTCAATGTTCTGGCCGAGATTCAGCTTGAGAAAATCCTCGCTACATTGCATGCGGCTGAGGCGCATCAGCGGTACGACGTGGCCGTGATTGACTCGATTCAAACCGTGTATTCCGAGCAACTCACCAGTGCACCCGGGTCGGTGGCGCAGGTGCGCGAATGCGCCGCCCATCTCACACGTGCGGCCAAGGCCAGCGGTACGGCCATCGTGCTGGTGGGCCACGTCACCAAAGAAGGCGCCTTGGCGGGGCCGCGCGTCTTGGAGCACATGGTCGACACGGTGCTGTATTTTGAAGGCGACACACACAGCAGTTTCCGCTTGGTGCGGGCCATCAAAAACCGCTTTGGCGCGGTGAACGAAATCGGCGTGTTCGCCATGACCGAAAAGGGCCTCAAGGGTGTCAGCAACCCCAGCGCCATCTTTTTGAGCCAACACGCCGAGCCGGTGCCGGGCAGCTGTGTGATGGTCACGCTGGAAGGCACCCGCCCGATGCTGGTGGAAATTCAGGCACTGGTTGATAGCGGTGGCCCTTCGCCCCGGCGTCTGAGTGTCGGCCTGGACAAAGACCGCCTGGCCATGCTGCTGGCGGTATTGCATCGCCACGCGGGGGTGGCCTGTATGGACCAAGACGTGTTTGTCAACGCCGTGGGTGGGGTGCGCATCAGCGAACCGGCGGCCGATTTGGCAGTGATGTTGTCCATCACCTCGTCGTTGCGCGGCAAACCATTGCCCAAGGGTTTTATTGCCTTTGGTGAAGTCGGCCTGGCTGGTGAAGTGCGCCCTGCTCCGCGTGGGCAAGAGCGCCTCAAAGAAGCTGCGAAGCTCGGCTTCAGCGTGGCGATCGTGCCCAAAGCCAATGCGCCCAAAAAATCGGCCATGAAGGAATTTGAAGGCATGACGATCCACGCTGTGGAGCGCATCGAAGAGGCGATGCAGGTGGTGCGGGAACTGGGCTGAACAGCGGCAGGCGGGTGTATAACCCCAATTCCATAAATTCACCGAGGTGCCCGATGAGACGTTTCCATTTTCTGAAAGTGGCTGCATTGGCGTTCCCGCTGGCGATAGGTGCGGCTGCCATGCTTCAGCCCGCAACCGCCCAAACCTTTCCGAGCAAACCCATCAAAATCGTGGTGCCTGCCACCCCCGGCGGCGCGATTGACCTGATCGCCCGTTCGTTGGCTGAAAAACTCACGCTGTCGCTGGGCCAGCCGGTGCTGGTGGAAAACAAACCCGGTGCCTCCAACAACCTGGGCACCGACTTCGTCGCCAAAAGCGCGCCAGACGGCTACACGCTCGTGATCGTGGCCTCCAGCCACGCCACCAACAAACACCTGTTCAAAACCTTGCCGTATGACCCGGTCAAGGATTTTGCCCCCATCGCCTACACCCATGTGGTGCCGCTGGTGCTGGCGGTGCACCCGTCGGTGCCGGCCAAAACCGTTCCCGAACTCATGACCTGGATCAAAGCCAACCCCGACAAAGCCATTTACGCCTCCAGCGGTCCCGGCAGTTCGCTGCACATGGCGGCCGAGCTGTTCATGAGTATGAGCAAAACCAAGATGCAGCACGTGCCCTACAAAGGTAGCGCCGCCGCACACCCTGACTTGTTGGCGGGCCGCACGGCGATGATTTTTGACCCGCTGCCGGCCATTCGTGGCCACGTCAAGTCAGGTGGGGTGCGCGGCATTGCCGTCACCACCCTGGGCCGCTCCAGCGCACTGCCCGACCTGCCCACGGTGGCTGATTCCTTGCCGGGGTTCGACGCCAGCACCTGGGGTGGCATTCTGGCCCCAGCGGGCACGCCCAAAGACGTGGTGGCCAAACTGAATGTCGCCATCAACGATGCGTTGAAGTTGGAAGACGTACGCACCCGGCTGGTCGGCGCGGGCATCGAGATTCAAAGCGGCTCGCCCGAGCGTTTTGGCGACGTCATCAAAGGCGAGGTGGACAAATGGGGCCGCATCGTCAAAGAGGCGGGCATTCAGCCGGAGTAAGCCAAGCGCGGTGCCGCGCCAACCAAGCCTGTGCCCTGGCTTCCTGCCGATGACGCGGCAACCCAGCGCGGGAGCGGGTAGCGGTCTTTTACAATTTGGCCGAATGTTCAAGCTGGCGCGCCGCGTCCCAAGAGCGCGCTTTTTGCATTTTGAACCATCAAGGCTGCCGCCAATCATTCTTACTTTATTGGTATTTACGTAAATAAATAATAATTTATATTTATATAAGCTATTAATTACATATCTAACAATTGAATAAATATATGAACAATTATCCTAATAAGTAAAATTAAAATTTTTTCAATAAGTTAAAAATGAAATTTAAGCAGCTGCTCACCCGTGTCGGTTTCCCAGTCTTGGGCGTTTTGCTCTTCGCCATGGCTTACCAAACCTATGGCTGGGCGGGCGTGCTGGCCGCTTTGGGGGCGCTGGTGATGTGGGCCATGCTGCAGTTCACCCGCATGATGCAGGTGTTGCGCCGCGCCAAAGACCTGCCGGTCGGTTTTGTCGGCAGTGCCGTCATGCTCAATGCCAAATTGCAAAAAGGCCAAACCTTGCTGCACGTGATGGCGCTGACCCGCTCCATCGGTTTGCTGCAAACTGAAAAAGGCGCGCAGCCCGAGGTTTTCCGTTGGGCCGACATGACGGAATCGCAGGTTACCGTTACCCTGCAAGACGGCAAGGTGACGCATTGGCAGATGACGCGGCCAGAGCCAGTGCCTGACACCACCACCGCGCCCGTCACCCCGTTGCCGCCCGCCCAGCCCACGTAAAATTATATTTCTCACCCTTATTTCCCACAGGAACCCCCATGACCGCCCTAGCCGCCATCCCCCCTTCCATGTCTGACCGCGACGGCAAAATCTGGATGGACGGCCAGATGGTCGAGTGGCGCGACGCCAAAATCCACGTGCTGACCCACACACTGCACTACGGTTGCGGCGCGTTTGAAGGCGTGCGCGCCTACAACACGGTGAATGGCACCGCCATCTTCCGCCTGCAAGAACACACCGACCGCCTTTTCAACAGCGCCAAAATTCTGCGCATGGCGATCCCTTTCACCAAAGAGCAGGTGATGGACGCGCAAAAAGCCGTGGTGCGCGAGAACAATCTGGAGAGCTGTTACCTGCGCCCCCTCACCTGGATCGGCGACCGAAAGCTGGGTGTCAGCCCGCGCGGCAATACCATCCACCTGATGGTTGCTGCCTGGCCCTGGGGTGCGTACCTGGGTGAAGAGGGTATGAAACGCGGCATCCGCGTCAAAATCTCAAGCTACACGCGCCACCACGTCAACATCACCATGACGCAGGCCAAGGCGGTGAGCAACTACACCAATTCGATTTTGGCCAACATGGAAGCGCTGGACGACGGTTACGACGAAGCCATGCTGCTCGACGCCAACGGGTTTGTATCCGAAGGCGCGGGCGAAAACCTGTTTGTGGTGAAAGACGGCGTGGTCTACACGCCTGATCTTTCCGCCGGTGCGCTGAACGGAATCACCCGCAACACGGTGTTGCACATTTGCCAAGACCTGGGCCTGGAGCTGGTGCAAAAACGCATCACCCGCGACGAGGTCTACATTAGCGACGAAGCCTTTTTCACCGGCACGGCGGCAGAGGTTACCCCCATCCGCGAGCTCGACCGCATCGAACTGGGCAAAGACGGTTATGTGGGTTCGCGTGGGCCCATCACCGAGAAAATCCAGAGCGCGTTTTTTGACATCGTCAATGGCCGCAACCCCAAATATGCACACTGGCTCGCCCCGGTCGCGCACAAGGTGGCCGCATGAGCAGCCCAGCCATCAAGCTGCTGGCCGCCGACCTGAACCACCAGGGCGGCATTTTTTGCCCCAGCCCCAAGGCCGACATGAAAATCTGGAACAGCCACCCCAAGGTTTATCTGGACGTGGCCAAAACCGGCGAAGCCAAGTGCCCGTATTGCGGCACCGTGTACAAGCTCAAAGAGGGTGAGCATTTCGAGGGGCACTGAGGGGGTTTTTTTGCTTGGCGTGCTGACAGTCGCCGAGCAAGCCTTTTTTCGGCCATTGCCCACCTGGTTCTAACCATCCCCGCTGGCCCGACATACGCCCCGTCGCCGGGCCTCATGGTGCGGGTTCGCGTCACCTGCCGGTGACACTCCCGCACAAATCGGCCCAGCGCCGTGTCATATGTCCGACTTGAGGACGAGGTGCTTTGTGCGGTGTCGGTGGAGTACTCAAAACAGCAGCGCTATTTTATCCATCACGGGCACGCTAGGCGCTGATTTACGGGTTGTCTCTCCTTTGCGCATGCGCGATTTTTAGGGTATCGTTCAAAGTCAAGCAACATACACAAAGTGCCCTTAAATGGAAACCCCTGAGGCCCCCACAGCCTATCAATTTGTAATGGATAACTGGCTTCCAGCCACTATCCCCATGAAACGCCTTGCCCAATACATGGACAAGTTGGCGCAGCTCGTGGGTAGTCCTGAACGCGTCCATTTCACCAAGATTACGAAGGGCAGCGCACAGTCAGCGTTCAACGTAGAAGAAGTAGCGGCCTACGAAGTGAGTCAACGGCTCAAAGCTGCAAATGAAGATCAGTTCAGCGAACCTGCCAAACTCCGCAAGGATATCAACAAGATGCTTCGAGATGATGGATGCGTTGCCTACCTGCGCGTCTTAAAAGGCCAGAAGGTGATTGAATTTGCTGGTCGAAAAACGCCCATCTCGGAAGAAGTGACAGTGCACGATACAGGCGATCTCGAAGGGATAGTTATCCGTGTTGGAGGTAGAGGTAACACCATACCGGTCACGCTGGAAGGTGCGGACGGGTTGCCTTATAGCTGTTGGGCTACGAAAGCCATCGCAAAACAGCTGGCACCTTATCTTTTCGAGGAACAGGTGAGGGTCACAGGCAAAGGGAAATGGCTCAGAAATTCGGAGGGCGTTTGGAATATGGAAGAATTTCAAATTCTTAGTCACGCAGTACTCGAAGATAGTTCGCTTACCGAATTCGTTAAAGATATGCGAGAGATTCCCGGAAGCGTCTGGAATGAAAAGGCAGACCCTCAAGCAGAGCTAAAACGAATTCGGGGAGATTGATGGTTTGCTTTGATGCCTCGGTATTGATTGACTTGTTCGATACACGCGCTTCGAACAAGAATAGACCTCGTCTTGATTTGCTCATGAGGGACTTTGAGCAACGCAAAGAAAAGGTTGGTGTTCCTGCCCCAGCATATACAGAATTCCTCGTGGGAGCCGGGAATGCGCGCGGCGCGTACCAAACACGTATTGAGAGCATGTCTCGCTTCATTATTGAGCCATTTTCTAAGCGGGCGGCTATGGAATGTTCGATTCTGCTGATTGAGGCTTTCTCCAAACCTGATCAGAAAAATGTCACAAAAACAAAATTCAAATTTGATTGGATGATCGTAGCGGCAGCCAAGGCTATGAATGCCACCTGCCTGTACACCCGAGACGGCGACATAGAGCGAGCATGCAAGCAGGCTTCATTGCCATACGTGATGATCAATGCGCTTCCATTGCCACCAGAAAGTCCACAACTCGACTGGGTGAAAGAATCCCAGCAGGCCGGAGGCACTGCCGTCTAAATGCTCGTGATTGGCCCCCGCTCATCTGACACACGCCCCGTCGCCGGGCCTCGTGGTGCTGGTTCGCGTCACCTGCCGGTGACACTCCCGCACTAATCTGCCCAGCGGCGTGGCGTATGTCTGGCTTGGGGAATAGGTTCAGGATGCATCGCCGAACCGGTTCGACCACCGAGTTATCAGATCGGGTCGATGTGCATTCTGCGCCGCGGCATCAAGGAGGAGCAGTCGGCCCTAGGCCGACGCGGGGGACAGCCGCGAAGCAGAGTGCACCATCGACCCGATCCCGCCCTGAAGGTACCCTGCCCGGCGCAGTTCAAAAAACCGCTACTTGATCCACAGCCGAATCGCATCCCAAGCCCGGCCCAACACGCCGGCTTGTTCCACGGCTTCGAGCACGGTGAGCGGTACCTCGGCTACGGTTTTGTCGCCAGCCATGACTTTCAGTACGCCGACTGCCTGGCCCTTGGCAAACGGCGCCACCAGCGGCTCATTGCGGGCCACTTCGGTTTTGAGTTTGGCGGCGGTGCCCGCAGGCACGGTGACGATGATCGGCGTGCTGCGGCCCAGTTTGACGGTTTTTTCGGCACCTTTCCAGACCTGGGGTGTCAAAACCGCCTGGTTGGCATCGAACAGCTTGACCGCCTCAAACGCTGTGTAGCCCCAGTTCAGCAGTTTTTGCGATTCATTGGCGCGGGCGTTTTCACTGGCCGCACCGAGCACCACGCTGAGCAAGCGGCGCGTGCCGGGTGCGCCCGCTGCGCCCAAGCCCGGCATTTCGCGCTTGGCAGTGGCGATCAGGCAATAACCTGCAGCTTCGGTGTGGCCGGTTTTCAGGCCGTCTACGGTAGGGTCGCGAAACAGCAGCACGTTGCGGTTGCTATCGTTGGCGGCGGGGGTGCCCTCGTAGCGGTATTTTTTGACGGCGTAGTAGTGCACGTATTGGGGGAAGTCTTGCATCAGCCGGGTGGACAACACGCTCAAATCACGCGCGGTGGTAGTGTGGCCGGGTTCGGTCAGGCCTTCGGGGTTTTTGTACTGCGTGGCCTTCATGCCCAGCGCTTTGGCCTGCTCGTTCATGAGTTGAACAAAACGCTCAACCGTACCGCCCACGCCCTCTGCCAACGCCACCGTGGCATCGTTGCCGCTTTGCACGATCATGCCCTGGATCAGGTCTTGCACCGGCACCTTCATTTTGGGGTCGATGAACATGCGGCTGCCGGGCATCTTCCAGGCGCGTTCACTCACGCCGAAGGTCTGCGCTAGGTCGATTTTTTTGGATTTGAGTGCGTCAAACACCAAATAGGCCGTCATCAGCTTGGTGAGTGATGCTTGCTCGACGGGTGAGTCCACGTCTTTGGCGGCCAATACCTGGCCTGAGGTGACGTCCAGCAGCAGGTAGGAGCGGGCGGCTACTTCAGGCGCTTCAGGGGTTTGGGCAGCGGCGCACAGGCTGAACAGCGCCAGGCAGAACGCGACGAGCCGACGGGATGAAAAAGTGGCGAATGAAAAGGGCACAAAAATATCGACCTTCAGAGAAATTTTGAAATTTTAGTTATATTAATAGTACATTTATTTTATAAATGTAATAGCTGACTATGTAATTAATATATCAACAATTTCAATTATTTACTTTATATAAAATTAAAACCAAATAAATTGGAGTTTTGCATCGAGCCGGGGCTGTTGCCCCGGGGCGACCTTAGCGCCCCAAGTGCGCCGGGGTGCGCAGCCGTTCCACCACTTGACCGTTTTTCAGGTGCGATTCCACGATGTCTTCAATGTCGTGCAAATCCACATAGCTGTACCAGGTGCCTTCGGGGTACACCACCGCCACCGGGCCGGCGGCGCAGCGGTCCAGGCAGCCGGCCTTGTTCACCCGCACCCTGCCCGAGCCGGCAAGGCCTTGGGTTTTGACCAGCTTTTTGCAATGGTCAAACGCTTCCTGGGCGTGGTTCTGGGCACAGCATTCCTCGCCGTTTTTGCGCTCATTCAGGCAAAAGAAGATGTGGCGCTGGTAGTACTGAGCCGTTGGCGTGGCGGGTGCGGCGTTTGCTGGCAGACCGGTTTCGGCAGGTGTTTGTATGGGGGAGGTCAAGGTAATCCAGACGTAGAAAAAAAGATGCGGCGCCGGATGAAGCCGTCCACAACCGGCCTTGTTGCCGATTCAGCCAGCTGTTTAGCGCGCGAATGGTCTGCATTTTAGGTTTTTGTGGGACAAGGGGAGGGGGATTGGCAATGAGCAGCTCCACAGCATCCGGGAATTCATAGACCCTTGTGTACTTGGCGGGGTGCCGCACTGCTTTAGGGGTTGGCTCGGCAGGTAAGTTGCTCATACTCTTCAAATCGAGACGCCCCAAAGAGAAAGCCGTGCATCAATCAATCACCAAGCGCGAGAGGCGGCGCCAGGCGGCTGCGGGAGGACAAGGCGGAGACGCGCCATGTGGCCATTGCAAGGCGAAACCAGCTTGCCCGCGTCGGGGGACACGGACGCAGCCGCCTGGGGCAGACTCTCGTGCGGGCGCCGCAAAAACCAATAGCGTGAGTTCAGCGCCCCGAACGCACCGCCTGCTCCCGCCCCGCCACCCGCATCAGCACGTACACCAGTGCGGCAAATGGCCACACCCAGCCCAACCATTGCAACAGGCCATTAAAACGGATGAACTGGCCTTGCTCCCAACTGTGCAGGTTGATTTCAAAATACGGTCCGAGCGGGGCCTGGTTCAGCACCCCCAGGTAAACGCCCAGCGCCAGCAAAGTGAGCGCCGCAGCCAGGCGGCGCGGAATGAAGATCAGCAAGGCCGCCATCACAAAAGCCACGCCCAAACCCAGCCGGGCCGGCAGGGCCAGCCAATCCCAGGCGCGTTCCGGGCCAAAACTCAGGGCCGCAGACAAAGCGGTGGCTGCCACGGCCATCAGCAACACGCCGACGGCCCAGGTACCCCGGCGCAAACCACCCTTGATGACGCAATAACCCAACAACGCCGGTATCAGCATGCCCAGCAGCACACACAACACTTCGGCCCCCGGCAACAGGGGTTGCAATTCGACCTCGCGTACCGGCAAATAGTCCAGCCACTCGGTGCCCGCCAACCAGCGGGCCAGCGTTTCTTCAAGCCGCTGTGAGATTTGGCCCAGGCCCAGCGGAATGGCAGTCGGGAACATCAGCGCCACGGGCCACAGCGCCATCAGCACGATGCCGCCCCGGGCATCGTCTACAAACCAGCGGCTGCGGATCAGGCTCCAGCGGGCCAGCGCCCCGGCACGCGCCAGCCCCATGGCCAGCAAGGCACCCAGCCAGGCGCCCAGTGCATTGGTGGCCCAATCGACGTTGGAGGCGACGCGGGTGGTCAAAAACCCCTGGGTGAACTCCATCGCGAACGAGAGCAGGGCCGCCAGCAGGCTGGCCAGCACTACCGCGTTGTGGGTGCGGCCCGAACGCAACAACACGGCAGCCAGCAAAAAACCGAAGGGCAAATACCCGACGATATTGATGCCCAGATCAAACCCCGTCCAGTAACGCGGCCAGCCTTGCCACACAAAGCCCAGCGGGTTCAACCCCTGGTTGCGCCATTCGCCAAACGGGTACAGGCTGGCGTAAACAATCAGTGCCGCATACAGCACAGCAAGGGGCGTGGCCGAGGTCTTGTGCACGGCGAAGAGCTACTTAAAACGGTTTGACGACGACCAACACGACGATCACCAACAACAGCAGCACCGGCACTTCATTGAACCAGCGAAACCACACGTGGCTGCGTCTGGACGTGCCCGCTTCGAGCTTTTTCAGCAACGAGCCACAGGCTTGGTGATAACCCGCCACCAGTACCACCATGAAGAGTTTGGCGTGCATCCAGCCTTGGCCAGGGCCCATGCCGATGCCGTAATACAGGTACAAGGTGAAGCCAAACACCAACGCCAGCAACGCCAGCGGCCCCATGAAGCGCAACAGCTTGCGGGCCATCAGCAGCAAACGTGCCCGTTCCGCGTCAGATCCGGCCGGCACCAGTGCCAGGTTGACAAAAATGCGCGGCAAATAAAACAGCCCGGCAAACCACGCCGTGACGAAGACGATATGTAAAGTTTTTACCCAGAGCATGGGACGGATTATCGGTCTGCATTGGATAAATGCAGGCAAAAGGGCGCTTCTAGAAATTCAATTTTTGGGATGCAGTGCAAGGCCTGAACGTCAGCTTGTGCCACAGCCATACTTCAGTATGGCGAGGATTTGCAACGACGCAATGCGCCCCACAATTGGATTGATAGAAGCGCCCAAAAAAAACCCCGACACGAGGTCGGGGTTGCAAGCCTATTAGCTGTCACACGTCAAGGCCCCGCTCAGGGAGGAAAAGCGGGAGGTGGCGGACCACCCGGGAGGAAATTTAGCAAACATTGCTGTTTGTTTCAAGCGCCTAAGTCAACTATTTGTCAATCAAGAGACAATGTCATGAAAGAAACTCACGGTGCCATCTGGGGCATTTTTAAATCAATTTAATTTGTTTAGTGCCTGAGCCAACGTTGAAGGCCGGTTTTAAAGAATCGGTGTGACGATGAAAGGCTTCATTTTTACCACTGGAATACCCATGCGCTCACTGCCCCCGATTGCCCCGTTCCCCTTCGCCCGCCCACGCCGTCTGCGCCGCGATGCCTTCACGCGTGATCTGGTGCGCGAACATTCGCTTACCACCCAAGACCTGATCTACCCGGTTTTTGTGGTGGATGGGCAACAACAGCGCCAACCAGTGGGCTCCATGCCGGGGGTTGAGCGGCTTAGCCTGGATTTGCTGCTGCCTATAGCCGAAGACTGCGTGAAATATGGCATCCCCGTGATGGCGCTGTTTCCGGTGGTTGAGCCATCGCTCAAAACGCCCGACGGCCAGGAGGCGCACAACCCCAAAGGCCTGATCCCCCGGGTGGTGGCTGAACTGAAAAAGCGCTTCCCCGAGCTGGGCATCATGACCGACGTGGCGCTGGACCCCTACACCAGCCACGGGCAAGATGGCCTGCTGGATGATGCCAACTACATCCTGAACGACGAAACCGTGGAGGTGCTGGTCAAGCAGGCGCTGGTGCAGGCCGAAGCGGGGGTTGATATTGTGGCCCCCAGCGACATGATGGACGGGCGCATCGGCATGATTCGTGAAGCGCTGGAGACCAACGATCACATCCACACCCGCATCATGGCCTACAGCGCCAAATACGCCAGCGCGTTTTATGGCCCGTTCCGCGACGCGGTGGGTTCGGCGGCCAACTTGGGCAAGGCCAACAAAAAGGTCTACCAGATGGACCCCGGCAACAGCGACGAGGCCCTGCGCGAAGTGGCCATCGACATCGCCGAAGGCGCCGACATGGTGATGGTGAAACCCGGCATGCCCTACCTGGACATCGTGCGCCGGGTGAAAGACGAGTTCCGCGTGCCCACCTTCGCCTATCAGGTCAGCGGCGAATACGCCATGCTCAAAGCCGCTGCACAAAACGGCTGGCTCGACCATGATGCTGTGATGCTGGAGAGCCTGTTGGCCTTCAAACGCGCCGGCGCGGATGGTGTGTTGACTTATTTTTCAATGGACGTTGCAAAATTATTAAATAAGAAATAGATATTATTGTTATATTAAATGTAGCTAATTATTCAATTTATACTTCAACAATTGGCTTTATTTTATGAAAAATATTTTCATATGAGAATATTTACCTTTTACCAGGGCGCTACGGGCTTGAATTCATTGCCAGGTGGGGGTGCGGTGACAGGTGTCGGTGCAGGTGCAGGGGCCACGCCCGGCGTGAGCGAAACCGCCGAGTTGCCCACCACCTTGCCCGCCAACGGTTTTGTCTGGATCGCCTGTGCACGGCGTGAATTCGAAGTGGCACAGGCCCAGGTGCAGGCCTGCCTGCAAAACCTGTGTGGCCTGCAACTGGTTGATCTGCATATTTCTGATCTGATCAACAACCAGCTGCCCTCGCATTTTGATTTCACCTCGCAATACGACGTGCTGGTGTTCCGCCGCCTGGCCACCAGCTCGGGGGCGGCCAATACCGAGGCGCAATTGCTCAGCTCAGCCCCCAGCAAAGGCGGCCCGCCCATCCTCAAACGCATCGACACCAGCCCGGTGGGTTTTGCCGTGTTTGAGCGGGTGTTGCTCACCGTGCACCCCACCGATTGCGGCGTGCGGGATCTGTTCGCCAGCCGCATGTTGGCTGCGCAGGCCAGTGATGCGCGGGGTGGCGTTAGCCGCCTGCCCACCAGCCCGGCCGATTTGATGCTGCGTATCGTCAACCTGATGGTCGATGGTTTCCTCGAATTGCGCCGCGAGCTTACGCACCAGCTGGATCACTGGGAGAGTGAGCTTATCAACCCGCGTACTCGTTTCAGCAATTGGCGCTCCTTGCTGGATGCGCGGCGCAGCCTGCACTATCTGGACGAAGTCTGTGAAGATCAGCGCGCCGCCGTGCAAGACTGGAACGAAGCCCTGAAAACCTGGCCCGAAGCCGACACCCCGGCGCAAGCGCGTGAGCGCGACCTGCTGCAGGTCCGCTCCCGCGACGTGCTGGAGCACATCGAGCGCGTGGTGCACCACGTGCGCAGGCTCGAACAAAGCGCCGAAACGGCGGTGCAGATCCACTTCAGCGTGCAGGGCAGCCGCACCAACGACATCATGCGCACGCTCACCGTGCTGACGGCCATCTTTTTGCCGCTGAACCTGATCACCGGCTTTTTCGGCATGAACTTTGAATTCATGCCGCTGATTCACCAAAAAGGCGCGTTTTGGTGGATCGCCTGCGGCATGGTACTGATTGCAGTCGGCACGGTGGTCTTTTTCTGGCGCAAACGGTATTTGGCGCTGCGCTAAACCTACAGATACGGCGCTTGCAATTTCTCTTTGGCGATCACGCGCTGCAC
>JANOWY010000056.1:0-6353 GCA_031418135.1 Rhodoferax sp.
CCGCCCTGGGTGTTGCGCCGCTTTAGGGGTGGGGGTCATTGGGTTGCCGTTGCGTGCATTGACAAACGCGCGATGCGTTTCTGACGCGCAGACGGACTTGGCCAACTGGCCGTGCTGCTGCAAAGGTACAAAACAGCCCGCCTACTCAACAGGCTTAAGGGCGATTGGGTCACCCGCGCCACACGGGCCGCACGAAAGAGAAAACCGCACGCTCACTAACTCCCAAGCGCTTGAGGTTGCCCAAGGCGGCTGCGGGAGGTAAAGGCGGAGCCGCGCGCTCCGAATTAAGCAAGGCGAAAAGTCAGTTATCGCGGCGGGGGACACGTACGCAGCTGCCTTGGGCTGCCTCATGCGCGGCAGCCCAGAGCCAACTTTCAACCTCTGCCTCCGCTGCTAGTTGCGCATCCAACTAACTCGTCAGCGGCTAACCCGGCCGGACCCTGTTCTCGACCTGATTCCCGCCCCAACACCGCGTTACACCTTTGTCGCATTCAGCCCAAACCAAGGCCGCAACATGCTGATTCTCCTAACCACTGCGTACCCTGCGTAACTGACAGCAAACGCGGCAAAGACGAGCATCGGGCCCTCAATGGCAGGGGCCAAACGTGCAGGCAACAACCACTGGCTGGCGACAATGATGACCGTCTGGTGCAGCAGGTAAACCGGAAAAACGGCCTGAGTCAAACGCTGCCGCAGGGGCGAATCGTGGTTCAGATGGGCCCGGGCGAAACCGAAGGCCGCCACCAGCGCAGCCCACTGATAAATGGCCACAACCCCATGTTCCGCCGGTTTGGCGGGGCGAACAAAGACCAACACCGCCCAGAAACAAACAGCCAGGGCCAACGCCAGCCAGCGCCACCTGGCGAGCCGTTCCCACTGTGTGTTGGCCGTGGCAAACAGGGCCCCGAGCGTGAACATCCCCAGATAAAGCGCGTGGTTAAACCAGTCGCCCCACAACGCGTGTGTGGAGGGAAACCGCTCGAACAAAACCAGCCGCAAAAGCAATAACCAGACGACCGGAAAAACCAACAGGCCCCAGCCGCGAAACGCCCGGTGAAGCAGCCGTGACCCCCCCACCAGCGCATGTGGGCACCAGGCCAACACGGCACACATTGCCAGCGTATAGAACCACAGGTAGGGCAAAAACCACAGGTGGTTCCAAGTGGGCAGTATCAGGCAATGCCCCTGGCTGCAAAAGCCCCGGTAGTGGGTGAAATACAGGCGCAAAAACGCAAAGTAGTCGCCTGAAAAGCCGAACTTCTGGACAACTTCAAAATAGGACTGCGGTGGCACGATAAAAACGATGCCGAACAGCAATGGCAGCAGCAGGTATGCGCTTCGGCGCCGAACCAGCAACAGGCTCGGCCCGGCCTTGAGCATATGCGCGGATGCAGCGCCAGAAACCATGAACAGCAGGCTCATTCGCCAGGGTTCGGTGAGCTTCATCCACGGCTCCAGGCCTGGCCCGGCGAATGGGCTTTTGACATGAAAGTCCCAACTCACGTAGTACATGCCCACGTGGTAAACCACCAACGCCGCGAAGGCCAGAATGCGTAGCCAATCCAGAAAAAAAAGGCGTTGGGCGCCTTGTGTGCTGGGGGTCATTTACGCGCCTGCAAGAACATGTGGGTGGGTTGCGATGAACGCAGATGCACGGTTGTTGGGATACGGTTAGGGGGGATTGCCGTGGACGTAACCGGGAGGTTGAATGAAGAAACAAGGTTGCCCCAAAGCCTTCTCAGAACTATAGCCCGCAATCGTCCGACGCCCTGCAGCTCACCTCGGCTGCAGGACGGGGCATTGGAAACCTGAGAAAATCCCCCCATGACTGCAAAAACCGACTACAAAATCCAGAAAACCGATGCCGAGTGGAAAACGCTGCTCAAAGCCAAGGGTGCCGAGCCGATGGCATTTGACGTGACGCGGCATGAGGCCACCGAACGCGCTTTTACCGGCAAACTGGCCGACCACAAAGGCGCTGGCACTTACACCTGCATCTGCTGTGAAAAGCCACTGTTTGATGCGTCTACCAAGTTTGATTCGGGCACCGGCTGGCCGAGTTATTTCAAGCCGCTGGAAGGTGCAGTAGCCACGCAGGAAGACGGCATGTTGTGGATGAAACGGGTGGAAGTGCATTGCGCCGACTGCGGCGCCCATCTGGGCCATGTGTTTGAAGACGGGCCCGCGCCCACCGGGCTGCGCTACTGCATGAACTCGGCTTCATTGGGGTTTGAGCCCAAGGCTTAGTTTTACGACAGTGCCTACAGCGGGTCAATGCTGGGTTCATCAACCCACTGTTTTGCGCTTGTGCCGCCCTGCACTCCCCGATGTTGGCCTTCATGTCTCATTCAATCGCCGTCCCCACACCGCACAATAACTGTTTCCACCGCACCTCACCCGCATGAAAATCCTGATCGACTTCCTCCCCATTTTGTTGTTCTTTGCAGCCTACAAAATGGTCGATATTTACACCGCCACCAGTATCTTGATGGCGGCCACCGTCGTGCAAATGTTTGTCACCTACAAGCTCGACGGCAAGCTGCAAACCATCCACAAAATCACGCTGGCCATGGTGCTGGGGTTTGGTGCGCTCACGCTGGCGCTGCATGACGAACGTTTCATCAAATGGAAGCCAACGGTGCTTTACATTGGTATGGGGATCGGCCTGGCGCTTGCAGTCTGGGTGTTCAAAAAGAACTTTCTCAAGTTGCTGCTGGGCAGCCAGCTGGATCTGCCCGATACCGTCTGGATGCGCCTGAACATGATCTGGATTGGCTACTGCTTCTTCATGGCAGCAACCAACGGCTACGTGGCGGCCTACTTCAGCACCGATGAATGGGTCAATTTCAAGCTCTGGGGTTATGTGTTTCCGCTGGCGTTCATCATTGGCCAGGGGCTCTACATTGCGCCCCACTTAAAGAATGAACCGGTGGCCGAGGCCAAACCGGAAGAGCCCAAGGCATGACGGCCGCCGTGGCGTTTACCACCCCCATGCAATCAAAGGCACAGGTCTTTAAGCCAGACGCAGACGCAGCCGGGCAATTGGCGGCGCAATTGCGTTCCGATTTGGCCCCGTCGCAACTCGACGTGATCGATGAAAGTAGCGACCACGCGGGCCATGTGGGCAGCAACGGCAGCGCTTACGGCACCCACTTTCGGGTGCGGGTGGCTTCACCCCGTTTTGACGGCCAAAGCCGCGTAGCCTGCCACCGCCTTGTGTATGATTCGCTCCAGCCGTTTATTGCGCAGGGCGTTCACGCCATTGCCATCGAAATTGTGCGTTGATTCCGTTTCTAAATCATCCGTGAACGTCGTTGTGCCTCCTAGCCGTGCTGTAGCACTGTCGCCGTCGGCCCGCCTACTTCACGAACGATTTAGAAACGGAATGGGGTGCGCCATCCCAAAACGCAACAGCCGAACCTTTTAGGCGGCGCATGCTCCAAACGTCGGTCATTTTCTTTTTTTAACCCTGAAACCCCATGAAAAAGCAACTCCTCACCACCCTCACCGCTGCGGTTTTCACGCTGGCCGGTGCCGCAGCGCTGGCGCAAAACGTCGCCATCGTGAATGGCAAGGCCGTGCCAAAAACGCGGCTGGATATGTTGTCGGCGCAAATCGCCAAATCGGGCCGCGCCGTCACCCCCGAAATGCAGGGCCAAATTCGCGACGAAGTGATCACCCGCGAAATCTTCATGCAAGAAGCGGCCAAACGCGGGCTCGACAAAACCGACGACTTCAAGGCACAGATGGAGCTTTCACGCCAGGCGCTGATGATTCGTGGCCTGTTTGAAGACTTCCAGAAGAAGAACCCGGTGACAGACGCCGATATCAAGGCCGAATACGACAAATTTGCCGCCTCCAACGGCGGCAAAGAATACAAGGCCAGCCACATCCTGGTCGAAAAAGAAGACGAAGCCAAGGCCATCATTGAGCAGGTCAAAAAAGGCGGTAATTTTGGCGAAATCGCCAAAAAATCCAGCAAAGACCCAGGCTCCGGCAACAACGGCGGCGACCTCGATTGGGCCCAGGCCGGCAACTACGTCAAAGAGTTTTCAGACGCGATGATGAAGCTCGAAAAAGGCAAGATGACGGACACGCCCGTCAAATCGCAGTTCGGTTACCACATCATTCGCCTGGACGACACCCGTGAAGCCCAGTTGCCCAAGATGGAAGACGTGAAGCCGCAAATCACCCAGCAAATGACACAACAAAAACTGGCCACGTTTCAGCAGGAATTGCGCGCCAAAGCCAAGGTGGAATAAGCCACGCGCCTGACACCAGGCCAAGAAAAAAGCGCAATTCACGTCGCGCTTTTTTTTGTTTGCCAGCCGGGCTGCGGCTCGCTTAACCTGCACACCACTTCCACGCGCTCAGCATGCCAATCATCACCGGTTGGTGCACCATGTAGTACAACAAACTCCAGCGGCCCAAACGCGCCAATTGGCTGAAGGCTGTGGCAGCCAAAGTGCCGTCTGCCGGGCCACCTGATTCGCCTCGGGCGGGCTGCCAGGCCAACCAGGCACTGCGTTTTGCCAATAACCACTGGCCAGCCGCCATGCCCCAACACATCACCCCGAGCCACGGCAACAGCGGCACGTAATCTTCAGTAACGGGTTTAACGGTGTTCAGGCCCAACCAGTTCCAGGCTGGGCTGTTGAGTGTTGAAGCCAAATCGGCACTTGTTGAAGCAGATATTGAATAAACAGCTACAAATTTAAAAGCAATTGCCAAGGCACCCAGCAGCCACAACAAGTTCCCCCTGCGCCCCCAAACAGCCCAGAGCCGCACCAGAATCAGCATGGCTGCCATACCGTGCAACGTGCCAAAGTAGATAAAACTTTTGGGGTACATCCACCAAGACCCCACCGTTACCAACAACGCACAACCCGCTACCTGCACCCAACGCCGCCAAAATTTCGGCCAGCTTTGGCCCTGGTCTACGGCTATTGCCTGGCCGAGCCCGGCGGTCAATATAAACAGGCTCAGGATGCAGGTGCGCTGCCAGGTCCACACCGGGGCGTCGTAAAAGTTTTGCCGGATGTAGCCAAAATGGTTCAAATCAAAACAAAAGTGGAAAACAGTCATCCACAGCATCGCCAGGCCACGCAGGGCGTCGACCGCATCAAACCGGGGCAAAGTGGACGGCGTTTTCAAAGTGCTGGAAGTGTACAAAGGGTAGGATGGCGCATGAACTATTTTCTGAAGCGGGCCCCTGGCCCTGGTCTGCCCCAGCGTTTGTGGCCCCAATGGGCAGGCGGGTGGGCGGTGCTTGCAGCGGCCATCGCGCTGCAGGGCTGTGGCAGCGCGCCTGTGGCACCCCTCGTGAGCCCTTCTGCCGCCCTCGTCAAAGAAATGGCCCCCAGCGGCAAGCTGCGGGCAGCCATCAACTTTGGAAACCCTCTGTTGGCGACAAAAAGCCCAACCGGTGGCGACCCCACCGGTGTCTCGGTCGATTTGGCTCGCGAGCTGGCCAAACGCCTGGGTGTACCGCTTGAGCTGGTGCCCTTCACTGCGGCAGGGTTGGCCGTGAATGCCGCCAAAAACGCGCAGGTCGATATTGCGTTTGTGGCAGTAGACCCGGCGCGCGGGGCCGACATCGGCCAAACCGCGCCCTATCTCATCATTGAAGGTGCCTACCTGGTCAAAGAGGGTTCGCCCATCCGCACGAACGCCGAGGTAGACCGCGCAGGCACCCGCATCGTGGTGGGCAACGCCAGCGCCTATGACCTGTATTTGAAGCGCGAGATCAAGGCCGCAACCTTGGTGCGGGCCAGCACCTCTCCCCTGGTAACAGACATGATGGTCAGTGGCAATTTTGAAGTAGCCGCCGGCGTGAAACAACAACTGGAGATGGATGCCAAACGCTACCCCGGCCTGCGCCTGCTGCCAGGCCGTTTCATGACCATCGACCAAGCCATGGGCATGCCCAAAGGCCGCGACGCCGGGTTGGTTTACCTCCAGACGTTTGTCGAAGCGATGAAAGCCTCGGGCTTTGTGGCGCAAGCCATTGTCCGCAACAAGGTGGATGGGGCCACGGTGGCCGAGGCGTCCAAACCGTGATGCGTTAAGCCGATGGGCTGGTTGGCGGTTGAACAGGCCAAACCAGCGGAAACAGCGCGTCGTTCATCACTGCACCATCGGGGAGCCTGTCGCGCAAGCCTGCAAACGGCGGCGAGGTGCGCCAGGGCCTTACAGCGTGGCGCGCATCGTCACCCAAATACCGGGCTGAGAATACCCGCCTGCGGCCTTGCGGCCCGACACCGCTGCTGGCGTGCAGGCTGAGCATGTGGAAAGCCACCGCATCACCGGGCTGCAAGGCCCAGGCGAGTTGACGGAATGGGCCGGGCGCAGCG
>JANOWY010000057.1:0-3915 GCA_031418135.1 Rhodoferax sp.
GTCTGCAGCAATTGTTTTTCGAAAAAAACACGCCGCTGCTGTGCCTCAGTAATTGCCAGGCGCTGTAGCAAGAAGCCCAGCTCTTCCACATAAGCATTCGCCAATTGAGCGGCAAAAACAGGATCATGGTCATCCACATCGACAGATATCAATCCGTCTTTGCCCGAGTTGATTTTGCTGAGCTTGATCAGTGATTTACGAGCATCAAATTTGTATTTCGCATCGTAACGTTCCTGTAGCCTAAACCGACTGATCAAGGCATTGGCAATGGACTCACTCGCCAAAAAGGCAACAAATTGATCGTTAGGGTTTTTGATACCCGTAGCAGCCCCTGCCAAGCCGCCCAACGCACCCAGATTTTGCAACATGGCGGCGGCCCCGCCCTGTTGTTGCAAAGGGGGCATGAACTTGGTGCTTGCGGTGAACGTAGGGGTAATGACAAAGCTGATCGCCAGCGCTACCAGGCCGCATACCAAAGGAGCAATGATCAGCAGCCGCAAATGCTCAACCACGACCTGCAATAAATCCAGCAGACTGACTTCATCATCGTCTTCTGCGGGGTTCGATTCACCGGTTTCTGGGTTTATGGCCGACATGGATAACAGTTCATTCAAATGCTTTTATGAAGCCAGCGCATGCTTCACCTCTAGCGTGTCAGAGCCAGAACTCCCAAAGCGCCGGTCCCGCGTGGCAAACCAGGCAATCGCCTGATCGAGATTGTCAGCGGAAAAACTGGGCCATAAAGTATGCGTGAAATACATCTCGGTGTAGGCCATTTGCCATAGCAGGAAGTTGCTGACGCGTGATTCGCCGCCGGTGCGGATGAGCAGATCGGGTTCCGGGGCATCGGGCAGGGCCAGGAATTGCGTGAGCCCTTCCTCCGTCATGTCATCAACCGGCTTGCCGGGGTTGGCGGCGTGCCACGCCTTGACACCCCGCAGGATGTCTTGCCGCCCGCCAAAATTGGCGGCAATGGTCAAGGTGATTTTGGTGTTGTGCGCGGTATTGGCCTCTGCATCGCGTATCAAGGCCTGGATGCGGCTGTCAAACTGGGTGGTGTCGCCAATGACCCGCAGCCGAACGCCCTTGGCGTTCATGTCTTTCACTTCGGTTTGCAGGTATAGCGCCAGCAAACCCATCAAGCCGGAAACCTCGGCTGGGGGCCGACGCCAGTTTTCGGTGCTGAAGGCAAACAGCGTGAGGTACGGAACCCCTCGGTCTGCACAGGCCTGCACAATGTGGCGCACGCGGCGCGCGCCATTGGTGTGCCCTACCGCAGCGGGCAGGCCTCTGCCGCGCGCCCAACGGCGGTTGCCGTCCATGATGACGGCGATGTGTTGTGGCAGTGATTTGTCTTCTGATTTTTGAATTGTCGACATGAACCCACCTCCTCTCCCAATCCGTGCTTTCAGCACCCCCTGGATTTCAATTCCCAGAACTGAATTGAAAAGGAGTTTACCCGACGCGATGGTCAAAAACACCTGCCTTGTAAAGTGTGACTTAAGTCACACTTTACAAGGCAGACATTTAGACTTTTAAGTGGTGCCGGAGAGATGAATCGAACACCCGACCTTCTCATTACGAATGAGCTGCTCTACCGACTGAGCTACACCGGCACTAACCCTCGATTATAAGGCGCTGACCGGGCTAAAAAGCCCGTGCAAGTTGTTCATCGGGCGGCGTGGTAACCGGTGACCCGGTCAACCTCATTTTTGGAGCCCAAAATCACGCTCACGCGCTCATGCAGTTTGCCCGGCTGCAGGTCGAGAATCCGGTGCTGGCCGTTGGTGGCCGCACCCCCGGCTTGTTCGATCAGCCAGCCCATGGGGTTGGCTTCATACATCAGGCGCAGTTTGCCGGCTTTTTCGGGCTCCCGTTTGTCCCAGGGGTACAGAAAAACACCTCCCCGTGTCAGGATGCGGTGCACGTCGGCCACCATGCTGGCTATCCAGCGCATGTTGAAGTCTTTTTCGCGCGGCCCGGTTTGGCCGGCCAGGCATTCGTCGATGTAGCGCTTCACCGGTTCGTCCCAGTGGCGCATATTGCTCATGTTGATGGCAAATTCCTGGGTGTCGGCCGGGATGCGGACATCTTCGTGGGTGAGCACGAAGGAGCCCTGTTCGCGGTCCAGCGTGAACATGGAAACACCGTCGCCTACGGTGAGCACCAGGGTGGTTTGCGGGCCATACACGCAATAACCGGCGGCTACCTGCTGACGGCCCGGCTGAAGGAAGTCTTCTTCTTCCACGCCTCGATCCCCTTCGGGCTTTTTCAGCACACTGAAAATAGTGCCAATGCTAACATTCACGTCGATGTTGCTGGAACCGTCGAGCGGGTCAAACAGCAGCAAATATTCGCCCTGCGGGTAGCGGTTGGGCACCACATAAATGCCTTCCATTTCCTCTGAAGCCATGGCCGCCAGGTGGCCACCCCATTCATTGGCCTCGATCAGCACTTCGTTGGCGATGATGTCCAGCTTCTTCTGGATTTCACCCTGCACGTTTTCTGAGCCGGCTGTGCCCAAAACGCCCCCCAAAGCACCCTTGTTGACGGCTTGGCTGATGCCTTTGCAAGCCCGCGCAACCACTTCCAGCAACAGCCGCAATTGGGCGGGAATATGCCCCTCTACCCGTTGCTTCTCCACCAGATAACGGGTGAGGGAAATTTTTGAACTCATGGTGATCTCCTCAAACGTGTTAGGCGGCCAATGCGCGTGAAACCACTTCGCGCACGTCATTGCTCAAACCCGATTTTGCCGCCACACGCTGCAACGCCTCGTGGGCCGCACTTCGGTAGGGTTCCACCAGGCGGCTCCAGCGGTCTAATGCGCGCGCCAGCCTGGCGGCAACCTGGGGGTTGATACTGTCGAGTTCCAGCACCCGGTCGGCCCAAAAAACATACCCAGCGGCATCGGCGCGGTGAAACGCGCCGGGGTTGGCGCTGCAATAGCTGAAGATCAGGCTGCGGGCCCGGTTGGGGTTGGTCAGCTTGAAATCCGGGTGCTGCATGAGTTGGCGAACGGCGGGCAACACCTGGCCGCCTTTGTCTACGCAGCCGGCTTGCAGGGCAAACCATTTGTCCAGCACCAGATCTTCTTGCCGGTACATCGCATGGAATTGCTTCAAAGCGTCGATCGCCAGAGCGTGGCCCGCGTTGAGCAAAGCAGCCAGCGCCGCCAGGCGGTCGGTCATGTTGTCGGCGTTTTGAAACCGCCGCGCCGCAGTGGCTGGCCAAATGGCAGTGCCTTGCAATGTGGCGACAAGGCAAAGCTGGCTCAGCGCCAGACCCGCCAGAGCCCGGCGACCGCTGGGGCCTGGCGCACTGGTGTAGGCACCGTTCTGGTAATGGGTTTCGAATGCCCATTCCCAATCGGTTTGCAAAGCGACCGCCAGTTGCAGGCGCATGGATTCGCGCACTGCGTGTACCCGTTGCGGGTCAACCGTTTCAAGCTGTTCGGCCAAATAGGTCTCAGAGGGCAAGGTGAGCACCAACTCCTTGAAAGCCGCATCCAGCTGCGGATGGCGCAATACGGCACGCAAGGCCGCTACGGTATCGGTGCTGATGCAGTTTTCGGGTGTGGCCGTTGCTTCGGCGCTCAAGGCTTGCAAGGCACAGTTCAGCAACAAGCGCTGGCTGGCTTCCCAGCGGTTGAAAGGGTCGCTGTCGTGGGCCAACAGGTGGATCAACTGGGGGTCTGAATAATCGAATGCCAGCACGACAGGTGCCGAGAAACCGCGCAGCAGCGAGGGCACGGGTTCTGAGGCGACGTTGATGAAGGTCAGCGATTCTTGTGTTTGCGTCAATACAAACACCCGTGAACGTTCACCGGCGGTGGCCTCGTCGGCCAATTGCAACGGCATGTCGTGGCCCTGCGCATCGATTAGCCCCAGGCCGACGGGTATCACAAACGGCAAT
>JANOWY010000058.1:0-12418 GCA_031418135.1 Rhodoferax sp.
TCTTCCAGGGGCGGCTGACGAGACGTTCCCGCGCGCCAAAGCCTGCGCAGGGGTTCGTTGGTTGGCGAGCATCTCGATCAAGCTGCTGGTGATGTAGTCCACGATTTGAAAACCACCGGCCGAGCCGCCTACCAACATGGGTTTGCCCGCCGCATCAAACACGATGACTGGCGCCATGGAGGTGACGGGGCGCTTGCCAGGTTCCATCCGATTCGGAACGGCTTGGTCGGTGGTTTTCAAATCGTGGACTACATCACCAGCAGCTTGATCGAGATGCTCGCCAACCAACGAACCCCTGCGCAGGCTTTGGCGCGCGGGAACGTCTCGTCAGCCGCCCCTGGAAGAGTGCAACTGGAAAAAGACACAGCTGCAACTGCTTTGGCTTCCGCACTCACTGCAAAAGGGCACACAGTGGAAATCGTGCCGCTCATCAGCGGTCAGGGATTCCTTATGCGCAAAGCGGATGGCTGGATGGGCGCGGCCGACCCAAGGCGAGACGGTGCAGCGATGGGGTACTAAAACGCCTCTGGCCAAATAGTGTTTATTTGGAGATGGAGTTAGACCCAGCCCAGCCAGCCAAGTAGGCCACCTGCACCCAACAGCCATAAGAGGTGGATTTTGGTGCGCCACACCACCATGGCGGCCACAAAAGCAAGGGCCCAAATCGGCCACTGATCCATTGATTTCCCCGAGCTGGACGACAAAATCCAGCCTGTGGCCATAAGCAAGGCCACCACAATCGGTGCCATACCTGCCTTGAAGGCGCGCACCGAACGGCGTTCACGGTTTTGATGGCCCCAGCGGGCCGCCACAAAGGTCAAGGTGGTGCTGGGCAACAAAATGCCCAGCATCGAAACCGTTACCCCCAGCAGTGCCCAACCCCAGGCAGCCGGGCCCGCAGCCAAACCACCGCCAGCATTGACACCGATGTTCCAGCCCATCAGCGCCACAAACAGCACATTCGGCCCTGGCGCAGCTTGTGCCATGGCAATGCTGGAGGTGAACTGGGTTTCGGTGAGCCAGTGGCGGTCTGACACCAAATAGCGGTGCATGTCGGGCACGGTGGTGATGGCCCCGCCCACCGCCAACAGCGAGAGCGAGGCAAAGTGCGAGAACAGCGCCAGCCAGTCGGCTGCTGAAAAAGTCAAGGTCATGGCGTGCCGCCTTTGGATGGGGCTTGCGCTTCGGTACCATCAAGCTTTCGCCAGGCCCAGGCCCAGCCCAACCCCCCCAGACCCAACAGGACCCACAACAAGGGCAGGCGCAGCACCGCGATGGCCATAAGTGTCATGACGATCAAGGCCCAGCAAACCAGGGACTCCATGGGGTTTTTTTTGAGCGCAGGAATCAGCTTGAGCCCGGTGGCGGCAATCAATCCGCCCGATACTGCACCCATGCCACGCAACGCGCCCTGAGCCCGCGCCGAATCAGCCACGCCTGAAAAGGCGGCCACCAGGCACAGCACCACCAGCAGCGGAAAAACCAGGATGCCCGCCAGCGCCACCAGCGCCCCGCGTGTGCCGAAGTGGCGGTCGCCGATCATCAGCGCCAGGTTCACCACGTTCGGCCCCGGCAGCACCTGCGCCACCGCCCAGTCCTCGATGAATTCCTCCATCGTCAGCCACTTTTTCTTCTCCACCAGTTCCCGCTGCACCACCGCCAGCACACCACCAAAACCTTGCAGGGCCAGAAAGGTGAAGGACCAGAACAGGTCGGTCAAGGACTCGGGTTTGGCGCGAATGGTGGTTGCGGGAACGGGGTGGGCGTTTAACGGCAGTTCACTTGGCATGGAGCAATTATCGATCGGACGTTGTTTTGTTCCCGGCGTAAATGGCTTTGGGATTGGCCGCAAATTACGCACCAGGCAGAACCTGTCAAAGCTTCAATTCGTAGGTTTCACCGACCAGGTCTTGGCCAAAACCCTGATAGGCCTCGGTCTTGATCAGCTGGAACCCCCGTCGCTGATAAATCCGGATGGCTTCAATCAGACAGCTGTTGGTCCACAGAATGATTTTTTTGTAGCCCTTGGCCCGCGCAAAAGCGATGCAATCGTCCGACAAACGCGCCCCAAGGCCCAGGCCACGCGCTGCTGGCGTGAGGATCAGCAATCGCAACTGGGCAACCGTTTTCGACTTGCGTACCAGAAAGACCGAACCGGCCCGCTGGCCATCCACTTCGGCTATCCAGCAGCGCTCCCACTCGGGTTGATGTTTGCGCATAAATGTGGCCACAATGGCCGCTACCAGCGCCTCGAATTCGGCATTGAAGCCGTATTCGCGCGCATACAGTTCGCCATGTTGCTGAATCACCCAGCCCATGTCACCGGGCAGGGGATCCCGCAGCGTGACAATGGGAGGTTGGTGCGCGGGCAAATCAGCAGGCATGGGAGTGACTTCCGAAGGAGCGATCAAAAAAAGCCGGTCAAAATTTAGTGTCAATGGCCAACCAAAAGGCTGGTGCCCGACGCGACAGCAACAGCATCCGGAGCCTGATGCGCACGCCTATTGACTATATGATCAGACGATGTCCGCTTTGAGCCCCTTGATGGAAAAAAACCGACCCTTGACTGATCCGGCTTCTTTGCCGTTGCCTTCGTTGGGAGAAACCGAGGAATCCCGTCGTGAACTGCGCACCGCGCTGGGCCAATTTGCCACCGGCGTTACCGTTATCACCACCTGCGCCGCAGATGGGCGCTTGGTGGGTGTTACGGCCAACTCTTTCGGGGCACTTTCTTTGCAACCGCCCTTGGTGGTATGGGCCTTGCGCAGCAACTCGGCCAACCTGCCGGTTTTCACGGCCTCGGGGCGTTTTGTGGTGAGTGTTTTGACGGATGCGCAGGTGGAGATTTCGCGCACGTTTGCCTCCCATTCCGACAACAAGTTCGATGGCGTTGCTTATGCCCTGAACGCGCATGACATGCCTTTGCTGCACGGTGCCTGCGCCTGGTTTGAATGCAAAACCGTGTCGCATCAAACAGCGGGCGACCATTGTTTGTTTATTGCCGAAATCGAGAAGTTTTCAGGCAACGACGCGTCGCCTTTGCTGTTTCATGCGGGCCATTACGCGGCGTTGGGCTCGCGCCTTTGAGCTTGCGCAAAGTCTTATCGCGCCACGCCTTCTGAAAGTAAACATGTTGCAAGAACGCATAGAAGCCCAATGGATTGACGCATTCGTCCACACCTTCACCCTGTGTGGTGTAAAGGCCGGTGACATGGCCGCTGTGTTGGCTGAAACGCAGTCGCGCCCGGTCAATGTGCAACTGGCTGAGCTGGCACTGCTGCGCCTGGGTGCCAAGGTGTTCAAGATTGTGTTGACCACGTCGGCACAGACGGCACCGGTGCCGGTTCGTTCCACCGGTGCCTCAGATGCCATTGGCCATTTGAAGCCGGTTATTCAGGCCTTGGCAGCCACGCAGTTTGTCGCTGATTTAACCGTGGAAGGCCTGCTGCATGCGCCCGAGTTGCCGCAGATTTTGGCGGGCGGCACGCGGGTGCTGATGGTTTCCAACGAACACCCGGAGGTGTTGGAGCGCTGCTTGCCCGATGCGGCACTCGAACCCAAAGTCAAGGCCGCGATGAAACGCATGCGGGCCGCCAAAGTGATGCGGGTCACGTCCGCAGCGGGCACTGATTTGACGGTATCGCTGGCAGGCGCTGTGGTCGGCGGCGGTTGGGGTTACACCGCACGGCCAGGCACCATCTCGCACTGGCCGGGGGGCATCTGCCTGGCGTTTCCAGCGGCGGGCAGCGTGAATGGCACGGTGGTCATGAACGAAGGCGACGTGAATCTCACCTTCAAGCGATACCTGGAAAAACCCGTCACGCTGACGCTTGAAAACGACTTCGTCACCCGCATCGCCGGTACCGGGCTGGATGCCGACCTGATGCGCAGCTACATGGCCGCTTGGGGTGATCGGGAGGCCTACGCTGTCTCGCATGTGGGCTGGGGTATGAACCCGAAGGCGCGTTGGGATTCGATGGCGTTTTATGACAAAAAAGATTTCAACGGCACCGAGCTACGGGCATTTGGCGGCAACTTCCTGTTCTCAACCGGAGCCAATGAAGTCGCGCAGCGGCATACGCTGGGGCATTTTGATTTGCCGCTGAAAGATTGCACGGTGATGCTGGATGGTGAGGCGGTGGTGAGCGCCGGGCAGTTGCAAGGAGACCTGGCATGAACACGTTGCCGCTGCCTAGTTACGTTGAGCAAGGGCAGGGTGATACGGCAGTGGTGCTGTTGCACGGGGTGGGCGGCGGGCACGCCGCTTTTTCGGCCACGCTGCCGGTATTGGCGCAGGCCGGTTACCGTGTGGTGGCATGGGATGCACCCGGTTACGGTGATTCGGCGCTGGCGCCCGCTGACGATGGGCCTTTGAGCATGGCCCATATGGCGCGAGCATTATTGCGGCTGGTGCGGCATCTGGGGGCCAAGCGTACGGTAGTGGTGGGCCACAGCATGGGTGGCATGATCGCGCAAGAGGCCTGTTTTGCGCAGCCCGGTGCGTTGGACGGGCTGGTGCTGTTTGCCACCTCTGCCGCGTTTGGCAAACCAGGTGGCGATTGGCAGCGTGCGTTTTTGCAAAGCCGTTTTGCGGCGTTGGATGCCGGTTTGGGAATGGCCGGGCTGGCCCCGGTGTTGGTGGGCGGCATGTTGGCGCTGGGCGCAAGTGCGCACACCCGCGCCGCTGCTGTCAATCTAATGAGCACCGTTCCCGAAGCCACGTACCGCGCCGCGCTGGCTGCCATTGTTGCGTTCAACCGGCTTGAAAACCTGCCCCGCATCAACATGCCCGTGTTGTGCCTGGCCTGTGATGAAGACAAAACCGCGCCACCTGCGGTGATGGAAAAAATGGCTGAAAAAATACCCGAGGGCGCTTACCAATGCCTGGCCCATGCTGGCCATTTGGGCAACATGGAACAGCCCGAAGCCTTCAACGCCGCCGTGCTGGGCTATTTGCAAAGGCATTTCCCCCATGACACGCCAGTTTCTGCCAATGGCACTGCAGTGCGAAGTGCCGGTTAAAGGAGTGATGACCATGTCTTCACCAGCTCCCGTCGTCAAGCCCTACCAGCCGCCGTCCATCGCCGGCGACTACACCGAATTGACCGCCAGGCAATCCCAATTGCTGGCGATTGCCCGCGATTTGGGCCAGAACCGGTTCGCCCCTAGGGCGGCGCAGATTGACCGCGACGCGGTGTTCCCTTTCGAAAACTATGCCGACATGCGCGAGGCCGGTTTGCTGCGTATTTGCGTGCCCGAGGCGCATGGCGGCTGGGGCGCAGACTTTGCAACCTATGTGATGGTAGCGGCAGAAATTGGCCGCCATTGCGGGGCCACTGCACTGACGCTCAACATGCACGTCAGCTCGACCATGTGGACGGGCATGATCGCCGACGACCTGACCATGACACCCGAACAGCGTGCCAACCACGAGGTGCATCGTGCGGTGCATTTCCGGCGCATTGCGGTGGAGGGCAAGGTCTATTCCCAACCCTTCTCCGAAGGTGGCGCAGCGGCAGCAGGCAAGGCACCGTTTGGCACTTTGGCCAAAAAGGTTGAAGGCGGCTACCTGATCAACGGCAAAAAAATCTTTGCCTCGCTGGCGGGCGCGGCCGATTTCTATGGCATTTTGTGCACCCTCGACAAACCCGGTGCCACCCAGCGCGACAGCCTGTATTTGGCGGTCGATAAAAACCTGCCCGGCGTGAGTGTGGTGGGTGATTGGGATCCGCTGGGCATGCGCGGCACCGTGAGCCGCACGCTCATCTTCAAGGAAGTGTTCGTGCCAGAGGTGGAGCGCATGATGCCCGAGGGCCTTTACGCACAGGCCGCTGCGCGCTGGCCGCACATGTTCGCCACGCTTTCACCCACCTATATGGGCATTGCCCAGGGTGCGTATGACTTCACCGTGCAATACCTGCGTGGCGAGGTGCCCGGCATGCCACCCGTGAAGCGGCGCATGTACCCCACCAAACAAATGGCCGTGGCCGAGATGAAGGTCAAGCTGGAGCAGACGCGCGCGATCTTTTTGCAGAACGCCCGCGCGGCACGAGTAGACCCGAGCAAGGAAATCCGGCTTGGGCTGTATGCCGCGCACTACACCATCATGGAAAACGCCAACGAGATTTGCCGTCTGGCGGTGCGTACCTGCGGCGGACAGGCCATGCTGAAATCGCTGCCGCTGGAGCGTATGTACCGCGACTCGCGTTGTGGCTCGCTCATGCTGCCGTGGACGGCCGAGCTGTGCATTGACCGCCTGGGCCGCGAAGCCCTGTATGAATCAGGGGAGCAGGACGAACCCGACGTCTTGTGATTCCATCTCTCAATCATCCGTGCAGGTCGTTGTACCTCCTAACCGTGCTAAAGCACTGTTGTCGTCGGTACGCCTACTTCACGAATGATTGAGAAATGGAATATGCTGTTTGTGCTTACCAACGGGTTGCCATGACCTTGGTGGACATCATCCGGCAGCATGCCGAATCAACGCCGCACAAAACCGCACTGCATTTCGCCGGAGAGGACATCAGTTACCGGCAATTCTGGCAACGCATTGAAATCGCCACCGATTCCCTGACCACGCAGGGCATCGGGCGGGGCGACCGGGTTGCCTGGCTGGGCTTGAACGACCCGGCCCAGTTGGTGTTGCTGTTTGCATTGATGCGCATTGGCGGCATATTGTTGCCGCTGAACTACCGCTTGTCGCGTACCGAGCAATGGGCCATCCTGAAGCGCGCCCAGGCCTGCTTGCTGGTGTCGGATACGGTTCATCACACCGTGGCAGAGGAACTCACCGCCCTCATGCATGCCGATGGACAAGACGAACAAAAGGCCGGGGAGGCGAATGTCGAGCCGACGGTGCCAAACACCGACGATGTGCTGTTGGTGTACACCTCGGGGACCACGGGGCTGCCCAAGGGCGCCATGCATACCCAAGCGGGCCTTGCAGCCAATTGCCTGGCTTCACAGCACGCACATGGTTTTTCAGCGGACGACCATGTGCTCACCGCTTTGCCTTTGTTTCATGTGGGTGGTTTGTGTATCCAGACGCTGCCGGCCTTGGCCTGTGGGGCTACGGTCACCTTGCATGCACGGTTCGAGCCCGGCGAATGGTTGCGGGATGTTGCCGCACGGCGGCCCACCGTTTCGCTGTTGGTGCCCGCTACCTTGCATGCCGTGATCGGGCACCCCGAATTTGCGACGACGGATGTATCGCATTTGCGATTGCTCAATGCCGGTTCGTCAACCATCCCCCTTTCATTGATTGAGGCTTTCCATGCACGCAGCGTGCCGGTTTGCCAGGTGTACGGCAGCACCGAGACGGGGCCCGTGTCGATCTACCTGTTGCCGCAAGATGCCATGCGTTACCCCGGTAGTGCAGGGCAGGCCGGCTTGAATGTCGAGGTGCGGCTGGTTGATGCAGCGGGCACCGAGGTCGCACCTGGCGCCGTCGGCGAGATTTTGGTTCGCGCACCCAATGTGATGCGCGGTTATTGGCGGGACGCGCAAAACCCGGCGTTTCAGAACGGCTGGTTCCATACCGGTGATCTGGCGCGCTGCGATGCCAACGGTTTCTACTGGATTGTGGGCCGCAGCAAAGACATGATCATCTCGGGCGGAGAAAACATCTACCCCGCCGAGATGGAAAATATATTGGCTTGCAGCCCGGATATCGCCGAGGTGGCCGTGGTGGGTATGCCCGATGAGCGTTGGGGTGAGGTGGCCGTGGCGGCCATCGTTCGGGCAGATGGCTCGCGGCTCGATGCCGATGGGGTGCTGGCTTTGTTGAATGGCAAACTTGCCCGCTTCAAACACCCGAAACGCGTGGTGTTTGTTGATGCATTGCCCAAAACGGCCTTGGGGAAAGTTCAAAAATCGGTGTTGTCAGCCGATTTGAGCCGGATAGCCACGTTGGCGCCGAATGCGCCCTGACCCGTCAATGGGCAGCGCGTTTGCGCATCTTTTCAACCAGTGTTGCAAACCAGGGTGATACACGGGTTGGAAACAGGCGGAACAGACCATCCAGCAGTATTGCGTCGGCACCAATCAGCACACGGGTTTTGCCGCTGGCAATGGCGTCCAGGATGACGGCAGCGGCTTGTTCGGGACTGGTGCGGGCTTGTTCTTCAAACTGGCTGACCATCGTCTGCGGGTTGTCGGCGATCAAGGAGACATCGAGCATGCGCCCGCCGCGGGCGATGTTGGTCCGAATGCCACCGGGGTGCACGCACAGCACCCGTACCGAGGTGCCGCGCAACTCTTCGCGCAAGGCGTCACTGAAGCCACGCACGGCCGCCTTGGACGCGTTGTACATGCTTTGGGTGGGCATCGAAACCATGGCAAAAATGCTGGAAATATTCACTACAACTGCCTGGGGCCTGCTGCGCATTTGCGGCAAGAAGTGGCGGCAACCATGCACAACACCCCAAAAGTTGATGTTCATCAGCCATTGCGCATCAGCCGTTTGCATGGTTTGGACCGGTACGACCAGTGATACCCCGGCGTTGTTGATCAGCACATCGGCGCCCTGCGAAAACACCCGTTCTGATTCTTGTGCCAACGCCTGAATGGCAGCTTCACTGCCGGTGTCGGTCACCAGGGTGTAGCAGCTTGCGCCTGAGGCGCGTAGTTGCACGGCCAGCGTCTCCAATGCCGTGGCCTGGATATCAGCCAGGAGCAACGAGGCACCCTCGCGCGCCGCCTGCTGGGCCAAGGCGCGCCCGATGCCACTGGCCGCCCCCGTGATGACAACAGCTTTGCCAGACAGAAAGCTCATGGAAGTACCGCCTCGTTAGGTTCAATACACTGGTTCAAATTGGCGAATGGCGGCCCGAACCTCAGGCGTCAGTTTGAAGCCATCGCCAAACCGGGCCGCCAGTTCATCCGAGCGTTTCTCGAAGGCTTCAATGCCCATACCGTAGATGAACTGCATTGCACCACCGGCCCAGGCGGGGAACCCGATGCCGAAAATGCTGCCGATGTTGGCATCATGCACGCTGGTCAACACGCCTTCGCTCAGGCAACGCGCGGTTTCGACCGACTGGCGGAACAAGATGCGGTCCTTCATGTCGGTGATGTTCCAGGCCACTCCGGGCTTTTCAAACTGCGCGGGAAGGCCGGTCCACAGGGTTTTTTTGGCACCCAGTTTGGCGGCCTCTTTGCTGGGGTAATCGTAAAAACCACCGCCACCGGCTCGGCCAGGGCGTTTGATTTCCTTGACCATTTTTTCGACCAGCAATTGGCCCGAAGTCGCCACATACGGTTTGCCTTCGGCGGCGAAGTCGGCCTTGGTTTGCTCCATCACATGCACGCTCAACGACATCGAGGTTTCGTCAATCACGGCCAGTGGCCCCACCGGCATGCCGCACTGCAGGCCTGCGTTTTCAATCGCGGCGGCCGGTATGCCTTCTGACAACATGGCCACGCCTTCCATCACGAAGGTGCCAAACACCCGGCTGGTGAAGAAGCCACGCGAGTCGTTCACCACGATGGGGATTTTGCCGATGGCCTGCACGTAGTCAAAAGCGCGGGCTACGGTTTCGTCATCAGTTTGTTTGCCCCGAATGATCTCCACCAGCTTCATCTTGTCGACAGGGCTGAAGAAGTGGATACCGATGAATTTTTCAGGCTTGGCTGAGGCTTTGGAGAGACCGCTGATAGGCAGCGTGGAGGTGTTGGAGGCGAAGAAACCGCCCGCCGCCAGCTGTGGCTCGGCTTCTTGGGTCACCGTGGCTTTGAGGTCGCGGTTTTCAAACACTGCTTCGATGATGAGGTCACAACCCGCCAAATCGGCAGCAGAGGCGGTGGCCTGGATGCGGCCGAGCAAGGCGGCCTGGTCAGCCGCGCTCATGCGACCTTTTTTGACGCGGTCATCGGAGAGTTTTTGCGAATACGCTTTGCCCAGGTCGGCCTTCTCGCTGGAGACGTCTTTCAGCACCGTGCCGATGCCCCGGCTGGCCTGCGCCCAGGCAATGCCCGCGCCCATCATGCCGGCACCCAGGATGCCGACTTTTTGGGGCTTGTATTTGGCATCGAGTTTGGGCCGCGACTGCCCGCCTTTGATCTGGTTCATGTTGAAGAACGTGGTGATCATCGCCCGGGCGTTGCGGCCCACAAACAATTTGGACAAATAGCGCGACTCAATGCGCAAGGCGGTGTCCAGGTCAACCTGCAGGCCTTCCACCATACACGCCATGATGGCTTCCGGGGCCGGGTAGAGGCCGCGTGTTTTGGCCTTGAGCATAGCCGGGGCTACCGACAGCATGGAGGCGATTTTGGGATTGGACGGCGTGCCGCCGGGCACTTTGTAGTCTTTGGCTTCCCATGGGTGCAAAGCCGTGGGTGACGTGGCCATCCAGGCCAGCGCTGCCTGCCGCATGGCAGCGGCTGAATCGGGCCCGGCCTTCACCAATTCGTGCACCAGGCCCATGGCGTGGGCTTCTGCGGGTGAGAAGGTTTTGCCTTCCACTACATACGGCATGGCTGCCAACAAGCCCAGGTGGCGCGTCATCTTGGTCACGCCACCGGCACCGGGCAGCAGGCCCAGGGTTACTTCGGGCAGGCCCAGCAAGATCTTGCTGTCATCCACCGCCACGCGGAAATGCCCCAGCAGCGCCACTTCAAAACCGCCCCCCAGCGCCGTGCCGTTCAGGCAGGTGGCAATCGGAACACCCAGCGATTCGATGGCGCGAAACTTCTTTTTGGTGCCTTCGATGCGGGTGAAGACCTCCTTGGCATCGGGATGTTTATCCCGCATCGTGCCCTTCAGGTCGGCCCCGGCGAAGAAGGTTTTTTTGTTGGACGCGAGGATGATGCCCTTCAAACTGCCCTTGTGTGCGGTAAGCAAAGCCACCAGTTCAGTCATGTCTTCGTTCCACTGCGTGCTCATGGTGTTGACGGCGCTCTCGGGCTCGTCAAAGGCAACTGTGGCCACCTGACCAAATGATTCGTCAGCTGTTGAAAATTTGATGTTTTTCATTTAAATTTGGTCTATATATAATCATATATGCTATAATAAGCATATCTTATTGTGCAATTAATACGTGAACAATATGCCATTTATTTTATGAAATATTTTTCAAACTAAATAAATTATATAATTTCAACAATGGTGGCGATGCCCATGCCGCCGCCTACACACAGCGAGGCCAGGCCAAAACGCAGCTTGCGCCGGTGCAGCTCGTCGATCACAGTGTTCAAAATCATTGCGCCGGTAGCGCCCAGCGGGTGGCCCATGGCGATGGCACCACCGTTCACGTTCACCTTCTCGTGCGGAATTTTCAGATCTTGCATGAAGCGCAGCGCTACGGCGGCAAAGGCTTCGTTGATCTCGAACAGGTCAATCTGGTCGATCGTCATGCCCGCCTTGGCCAACGCCTTGCGCACGGCAGGCATGGGGCCGGTGAGCATGATGGTGGAGTCTGCGCCGCTCAGCGCGGTCGCCACAATGCGTGCACGCGGCGTGAAACCATGCGTTTTGCCAGCCGCCTCGGAGCCAATCAAGATCGCCGCTGCGCCGTCCACAATGCCCGATGAATTGCCGGCGTGGTGTACATGGTGAATTTTGGCCACCTGCGGGTAACGCTGCAGCGCCACTTGGTCAAACCCCATGCCACCCATTTGCTCAAAGGCCGGTTTCAGCGAACCCAGGCCGGCCAGCGTGGTGTGGGGTTTGATGAACTCATCGTGGTCCAGAATGGTCTGGTCCAGAAAGTCCTTTACCGGCACGATGCTGCCGGCAAAATAGCCGCCTTCACGGGCTTTGGCTGCGCGTTTTTGCGATTCGAGCGCAAAGGCATCCACGTCGTCGCGGCTAAAGCCATACAGCGTGGCAATCAAGTCGGCACCGATGCCTTGCGGCACAAAATCGGTTTGCAGGTTGGTTTCGGGGTCTTGCGCGAGGGCACCGCCGTCTGCACCCAGCGGCACGCGGCTCATGCTCTCCACACCACCGGCCACCACCAGGTCTTCCCAGCCCGAGCGCACCTTTTGTGCCGCCATATTCACGGCCTCCAGGCCCGAGGCGCAGAAGCGGTTGATCTGCACGCCCGAGCAGGTGAAATCCCACCCGGCCTTCAATGCGGCTACCTTGGCAATATCAGAGCCCTGTTCACCCACAGGCGAGACGACGCCCATCACCACATCGTCAATCTGGGCGGTGTCAAAGTCATTGCGGCGCTGCAATTCGGTCAGCACCCCGGCCAGCAGGTTGACGGGTTTGACTTCGTGCAGGCTGCCGTCTTTTTTGCCTTTGCCGCGCGGTGTGCGGATGGCGTCGAATACATAGGCTTCGGTCATGGTGTGTGCTCCTGGTGACGGGGATGTGACAGGGATAGTTGACTTTCCAGTGTATTCTTTTCATTGGCAATTTGCCTTGGCTTTTCCACCCGCGCCGTCCTGAAAGTGACACCATGATCGAACG
>JANOWY010000059.1:0-3509 GCA_031418135.1 Rhodoferax sp.
CCTGGCGGATTTTTTTGCGCTTTTCCTGGCTCAAGGTGGCGAGGAAGGCGTCGAAGTCCGGGTACCTGGGGGCCAAATTTTCCGACCGGCCGCCCCGAGAAAAATTAGCCCCCTCGGGGGGCAGCGAACCACGCGAAGCGGGGAGCGTGGGGGCCATATCACAGTTCCCGACGACGTAATTGATTTCAGTTTGGCCAAACATTTCGTTCGGTCGCACGCCGAGTTGTTGCACACAGTAGTCAAACACTGCGTCTCCGACGGCCTCCCCGGCACTCATCAGCGCTTGCAATTTCAGGCCAAACGCCTGCTGAACCGTTTGCCGCGCTGTGCCGGGAACGGCTTTCATCATCGCCTTCAGAGCAGTGGGGAACAAAAAGGTATGGGTCACACCACAATCACGCAACAAGGCCAGCGCGGTTTCCGGGCTGAAACGGCCATTAAAGGCGATGATGGGCCTGCCGAAATACAGCATGGGCAACAGCGCGTCCATCAGGCCGCCGGTCCAGGCCCAATCGGCCGGTGACCAAAATACCGCCTCTGTCGCGGCATTGGTTTTGCCGTCGAAACCCAGCCAGTTCTGGCTGGCGACAAAACCGGTCAGGTTGCCAATCAAGGCGCGGTGCGGTATCAGCGCGCCTTTGGGTGGGCCGGTGGTGCCGCTGGTGTAAATCAGCACGGCGGCATCATTCGCCCGGGTTTGAACCAGCGTAAACGTTTGGCGCGCACTGCGCAGCTCGGTGTGGAAATCGCGTTCACCCGAGCCCGCCGCACCTTGGGTTGCTGCGGGGTTGCCGGCAGGGGTGGTGCTTTTCGCACCCGCCCGGGTCGAGGGTTCGGCTGCCGGATTGGCCACCACCCAGCAATTCGCCACCGCCGGGCAGGTTTTCAGGGCCAATTGCACGTTGCCCAGCGCCGCTTCATCACAGATAACCGCCACGGCTTCGCTGTCGGCCAGCCGGTATTCCAGTGCATCCGGGCCAAACAACATCGACAACGGCATCGCCACCGCGCCCATTTGCAGCACGGCCACATAGGCCACGGCGGTTTCAAAGCGCTGCGGCATCACGATCGCCACCCGCTCGCCGGGCTGTACACCCCGCTCAACCAGGCGGTTGGACAGCCGATTGGCCTGTTCTTGAAGCTGGGCAAACGTGTATGAACAAAAAGATGCTTTTGTTGAAGCAATATATTCAGTAACAGCTATCTTTTTAGAAGCATCCGGCTGCTGCGCCCAGCGCCCACAGCAGACCTGCGCGATATTGAAATCATCCGGCACGTGCCAGCGAAACGCGTTGTAGATCTGCTGGTATTTGCTGGCCTGCAAAACCGGCTGGGGAACTGACTTGGACCGTGGTTTGGCTGATGCCTTGGCCAGCGGTTTGATGGGGGCGGTCTTGTCTCTGCGTTGACTGACGGGCATGGCCGTCCTTTCGTATGATTCGAGGCTACACAGCTTCTTGCAAACATTCTTGCAAGGCATCTTAGTTCACCTGCAATGTATCAAGCCCAACGCATCTCCAAAAGCGAATTCGTCCTGCTTCGCCACCTCAATTACCACGTACGGGTTTGGGGCGAACCCAATCCCGCGCTGGCACCCTTGGTGCTGACCCACGGCTGGATGGATGTCGCCGCCTCGTGGCAGTTTTTGGTGGATGCGTTTTCAGAAGCGTTTGTGCAAGGCCGGCAGATCATCGCCCCCGACTGGCGCGGTTATGGTTTGACCACCGGCGACCCGACCGACAACTACTGGTTTGCCGACTACCTGGCCGATCTGGATTTTCTGCTGGACCACTACGCCGGTGACCAACCGGTCGATTTGGTCGGGCACAGCCTGGGCGGCAATGTCGTGATGCATTACGCCGGTGTGCGCCCGGGGCGTATTCGCCGCCTTGTCAATGTCGAAGGGTTTGGCGGGCCGGGCAACAAACCAGAATCGGCCCCCAAACGCATCTCCCACTGGATGGATGAGTTGAAAAAATTGGCCAAAGGCGAGATGAACCTGCGGCCTTACCCCAGCGCCGAAGGGGTGGCGCAGCGGCTCATCAAAACCAACCCACGTTTGGGCCGGGATGCGGCGGGCCAGGCCCGGGCGCACTGGCTGGCCCACCATTGGGCCGTTGAAAAACAGCCCAACCAGTGGGAAATCCTGGGCGATCCGGCCCACAAAGTCGGCGGCCCGCTGTTGGCGCGCAGTGAAGAAATTTTGGCGCTGTATGCCGCCATCACTGCCCCGGTGCTGTTTGTGGAAGCGTCTGACAACTCGCTCGTCGGCTGGTATGGCGGCCGGTTTACCTTGGAGCAATTCCATGAGCGGCTGAACGCCGTGGCCGATTTAAAACGTGCGCAAATGACCGATTGCGGCCACATGCTGCACCACGACCAGCCGGAACAACTGGCCAGGCTGATCGAAGATTTTGTGCGCTAGGGATGTGCGTCCAAGCTGAGGGTGCCGGGGGCTGTCGCCGCCCGTGAGAAAATAGCCGGTCATCGCCCGTGCGCCCATCGGTGCCTGGCAGCCAACCCACCTACTTTTCAAGGCCTCTCATGGACATCGAACACATCAACCAAATTGGCAACCGTCTGGCCGATTTGAGCCTGCGCACGCAAGAGTTACGGGGGTATCTTTGACTACGATGCCAAAGCCGAACGCCTGAGAACCGTCAACGCTGCGCTGGAAGACCCCACGGTCTGGAATGACAGCAAACGCGCCCAAGAGTTGGGCAAAGAAAAAAAAGCCCTCGACGATGTGGTTGCCACACTGGACCGCCTGGGCGGTGAGCTGTCGGACAACACCGAGCTGTTCGAGATGTCGAAGGAAGACGGCGACGAAGCCGGGCTGCTCACCATCGAACAAGAATGCAACACACTGACAGCCACCGTTGAACAGCTGGAATTCCGGCGCATGTTCAACAACCCGGCCGACCCGATGAACGCCTTTGTCGACATCCAGGCCGGTGCCGGCGGCACCGAGGCCTGCGACTGGGCCAGCATGTTGCTGCGCCAGTACCTCAAATACGCAGAGCGCAAGGGCTTCAAAACCACCATTGAAGACGAATCCGCTGGTGACACGGCGGGCATCAAGGGCGCTACCATCAAGGTGGAAGGCGAATACGCCTTCGGCCTGCTGCGCACCGAAACCGGCGTGCACCGCCTGGTGCGCAAATCGCCCTTTGATTCGAGCGGTGGGCGGCACACCAGTTTTGCCAGCATTTTTGTTTACCCCGAGATCGATGATTCGATTGAAATCGACATCAACCCTTCAGACGTGCGCACTGACACCTTTCGGGCCAGCGGCGCGGGTGGCCAGCACATCAACAAAACCGACTCGGCCGTGCGCCTTACCCACTTGCCCACCGGCATCGTGGTGCAGTGCCAGGACGGCCGCAGCCAGCACAGCAACCGCGACGTGGCGTGGAAGCGCCTGCGCTCGCGCCTGTACGACTTCGAATTGCGCAAACAGCAGGAAGCACAGCAGAAGCTCGAAGACACCAAGACCGATGTCGGCTGGG
>JANOWY010000060.1:0-9537 GCA_031418135.1 Rhodoferax sp.
TGAAGTTGCGCGCGTGAGGGCAGGGCAATCTCCCAACGCCGGGCATGCGCCAGCCGCGCTGAATCAAAATGCGCATCCGGGCCGGCGAAACGCGGTGCGGTTGAGCTGGTGGCAAAACCCGCTGCGTCGCGCCCGTGTGGGGCGCGCAGCACCCAATATTCGGCAAACCAGGCCAGGTGCCCCAGCTCCCACGCAATGGGGTTAATGCCTGCACGGCGGGTGGGTAACCATTGCGCCTCAGTCAAGTCTTCCACGCAAGCCCAGGTTTGGGCACGGCTGTCGTGCAAAGCATGGGCCAACCCGTCTCCCACGAGGTGGCGGTCATCGGGTTGAGCCAACTCAGGCGGCATGGAGAGTGCTGCTTTCATGCCCTGAAGGGCGTAAAAAAGGGGTTGAACAAGCGGTCAAAACGAAAGCACATCCAGATCAAAACAAAGGCAAAACCAGGTGCCCTGAAGTATGCCATTGGGTTTTACCTGAAGGCAGATGGCTGACCCGGCAGGGCGGCTGCTGTAGACCTCAGTCGGTGTTGTTCAGAATTGCTTACAGCATTCTGGCGAGTGGGGAAATCGCCACAGCCGAACGAAAGTTGGCGTTGTGGTGCTGGCTGAGAGCAGTAAAAAAACTAAAATATGATCAAACAATATTTAATTTTAATGTTTCATTAAATAATTAATTTTAAAATATAATCAATATTGATATATATTAAATAGCTTTTTATACAATTTATGCGTGAACAATTTGCCAATTTATTTTTATACTATCCATCTGAATAGAAATTTAAAAAATTTATGCCTTACGGCTTGAGACCATGAACTTGGCCCGCGGCATGTGCGTCATCTGCCTCATTCACGGCACGCAGCCAACCCAGAGCCACCGGTTCACCCACCAACAGCCGTCAACTGAATGGGCAAGCCATCGCGGGGTTTGGCAATGGGTGCATAGGCGTAATCGGGCGCATATCCGTCGGGCACGCTCCACTTCCAGCTCCGCAGCAACGGCAGCAGTACCGCTTTGACCTGCATTTCGGCGAAATGCAGCCCCATGCACATGTGGGCGCCCCCGCCAAAGGGAGCCCAGGCAAAAGCGTGGCGGCGATGCTCGGCACGCTCGGCAGTAAACCGCTCGGGGTCAAACGTCTCGGGCTTTGTCCACCATTCGGGCGAACGATGTACCTGGATGGGAAACACCGCCACGGGCGTACCTGCCGGGATCTTTTTGCCGTGGATTTCGACATCCACCAGGGCCCGCCGGGCGATGGTGGGCAGGGGCTGGTACAGCCGGAGCGATTCCTTGAACACCAGCTCGATATCAGTCATTAACGCCAGGTCTTCCAGATTAGGTGCCTGGCGACCAGCGGCCTTGATGTAGTTGGCCGTCTTTTGCGCTTCGGTGCGCAGGCGGGCCTGCCACTCAGGGTGTTTGGCCAGCGCATAAACCATGGTGGTGATGGCGCTGGTGGTGGTGTCGTGGGCGGCCATCATCAGGAAGATCAGGTGGTCTACGATCTCTTCGTCGCTGTATTGCTTGTCTTGCTCGTCACGCGCGTGGCACAGTTGGGTGAACAGGTCGTTGCCGTCACTGGCGCGACGCTGGCCAATGCGGTCGCGGATAAAGGTGGCCAAACGTGCCCGCCCAGCCACACCCTTGGCGTAGGTGCGGCCCAGCACTGGCACCCGTACCACCGCCACTGAAGCGGCCACCAGGTCGCTGAAATCATTGCTGATCTGGTCGATTTCGTCGTCCAACTGGGTTCCGAGGAAGACATCGGCGGCAATCGCCAGGGTGAGCCGCTTGATCGCCGGATAAAACTTCAACCCGCCCTGGGTTCCTGCACTTTGAGCCCCCCATTGCGCAATGCTGGTTTCAATTCGCGGGCTCATTTTGGCCAGATAACGCTCCAACGCTTCATGGCGAAAGGCGGGCAACATCAGGCGCCGGTGCCAGCGGTGGTCTTCGGCATCGCGCAGCATCAGCCCGCGCGGGAACAGGTCGGCCAGCACCCGCTCCCAGCCCTGTTTGGCTGAAAAGCGGCCAGTGCGGTCAAACAGCACCACCTCGTTGGCCTGGGCCGACATCAGATACACCGATTCTTTGAACATCCACCAGCCGCGCGAAACCGGCCCGCACTTGGCGTGCACGCGTTGTGCAAAGGCCAGCGTGTTGGAGAGAAACCTCGCTTCGCTTACCAGTGGCCAGTCACCCGTGCTGGGGATGTGTTCCAGCGACGGGCGGGACGGGCGGGAACCAGGTGCAGAAGTTGCAAGTTTGGCATCAGTCATGGTGGGCGACGGGTTGGGTTGACGAAAGCGTGCAGTGTCGCTATTTTCTGGGTCCGCGCCATGGCCGGGTGTCGCGTGCGCGCGGCGACACTTGAAAGGCTGTGTTAACTTCATCTTTCCCGAAGGAGACATTCCAGCAAAACCGCAGTTTTTTACGCGCCCAACCAGCCCAAGACCCTCATGCTGACCCGCTTCGACGAATACCTGATTCACCAGACGACTGAGCCCCTGGCGCACCCGGTGTCAATGGATCGTAATTTTTACGACCGCTACTGGCTTAGTGGGTTCCCTGCCGATGGCTCGTTCCAGTTTGGCATGGGCTTGGGCGTCTACCCCAACCGGCAGGTGATGGACGCTGCCTTCAGTTTGTCGCGGGGTGGCCAACAGGTATCGTGTTTTGCATCGCGCCGGGCAGACCCGGCCGCCCGTGACGACACCCAGGTGGGCTCCATTCAGCTCGAGGTGCTGGAACCCATGCGGACGTTAAAGGTTACCCTTTCGCCCAATGAAAGCGGCCTTGAAGGCGAACTGATTTATCACGCAAGATCTGCCGGCCTTGAGGAAGACCGGCAGATTTTGCGGCATGGGCACCAAACCCAAATGGATGTCACCCGTTTTACCCAATTTGGGTGCTGGGAGGGCGAGTTGCGCCTGGACGGTGAACGCATCGCGCTCGACCCGTCCCGCGTGCACGGTATTCGTGACCGTTCGTGGGGCCGAAGGGGCGTTGGCGAGCCAGAGGGGGGCGCTACCGAACCGGCACGGGGCCTGTTTTTTCTGTGGGCACCGCTCTTTTGGCCAGATCAGGCAACGGTGGCAGTTTTCTTTGAAAACTCACAGGGCCATGCCTTCCATGTCGAGGCCAAGTCAATTGCATTACATGGTGCTGGCGCGGCGTTTTCTGCGACAAGTGGCGCGGACGTGCGCTTGTTCAACGGCGCATCTCACCACCTGCGGTATGTGCCGGGTACGCGCCGGGCGGCGCAGGGCGAGCTCAAACTGCTGCAGCCCGATGGCCACCTGCGCAGCATCCAGCTCGAGCCCTTGATGCGCTTCCAGATGAAGGGTGCGGGTTACAACCACCCGGTATGGAAACACGGCAACTGGCGGGGTGAACTGGCCACCGGTGCAGAGCGGTGGCAGGTGGACGCATTAGACCCGCTGGCACCCGAGAACCTGCACATTCAGCAACTGGTGCGCTGTACAGACGGCGAGCGAGTCGGGTTGGGGGTTCTGGAGCAATTGTGTGTCGGGCCCTACGATTCAGCCGGATTCAAGGCGAGGTTCGATGGCGCCCGTTGACGCTTTGCAAGAGCAATTAAGCCGATATTGCGCCAGCCGCTGGACGCATGGCCGTTTCGTACGGGTGCAGCAACTGGAGCGCATTTTTGGCGGCGCCTCCCGTGAGACCTGGCGCTTCCAGGCCATTGCCGAAGTAGCGGGTACAGAACAAGTGCACGCCCTGATTTTGCGGCGCGACCCCGATGCCAGCCTGATCAACACAGAAAGACGGCGCGAATTTGCCGCCTGCCGGGCGTTTGAAGGCAGCGCCGTACCGGTGCCCACGACCTGGTGGCTGGAGGAAGATTCCCACCCTCTGGGTAGCCCGTTTTTTGTCATGGCCGCGATTGAAGGGTGCGAGGCAGCGCCGCAAAAACTCATCGGGCCCGCTTATGTGCAGCACCACCCCAAAATGGCGCAGCAAACCTGGAGAATTCTGGGTGAAATTGCGAAAGCCGATCCGGTTTTGATCGCCGACCCGTCCGATACCGTGAGCGTCAGCAGCACCGCAATGCATGAGCTTGACCACTGGGTGGCCATTTTGCGTGAGCGCGCGCCCGTGCCGCAGCCGATTTCGGAAGCGGCAATCCGCTGGTTGCAGCTGCATCGGCCACCGCCCGCACAACGGCTGTGTATCGTGCACGGCGACTACCGTATCGGCAACGTGCTGGTCTCGCCTCAGGGCGACATCCGGGGCGTTCTGGATTGGGAAATGGCCCATGTCGGTGATCCGCTGGAAGACCTGGCCTGGAGCATCAACCGCAGTTGGTGTTTTAGCCGCGACGGGCGGGTGGGCGGCATCGCCACCCGCGCCCAAGCCATCGAGGCCTGGGCGCAAGCCAGCGGCTGCATTGCTGACAGCCAGGCCTTGCATTGGTGGGAGCTCTTTTCATGCATCAAAGGGCAGGCCATCTGGCTGGGCGCTGCCAGGGCATTCTCAGATGCCAGCAACCGCGACGTGATGATGGCGTTTGCGGCCTGGATGATGATCAACAGCCAGGATCGCGCCATGCTTGAACTGATGGGGCATTTGACATGATGCCCTCAATTAACCAGGTCATGGCCGTGCTGATGGAGCGCATCCAGGCGGACGCGTTACCGGCCCTTGGCGACAACTATGCCGGGCAACAACTGCAACGCGGCGTGTTGTTGATGCAATGCATGCTGGAGGAGTTTGACCGGGCTGCGGCGCGCCGGGTCGACGAGGTGCGCAGTTTGCGCGAAGTGTTTGAACAAGCCTTGCCGCAGGTGGATGAGCCTGTTTTGGCGGCCCAATTGGCGGCCATCCTTGCGCAGCCCGAAGATAACGCGCCCGCTGCCCTGAGTGTGGCGGCGCTGGATCTGCGCATGCATGCATTGCGTGCTTTGCTCACGCAGTTGCATCAGTGGTCTGAAATCTCGGGTGCCGCCGGTGCGCAGCAGGTCAACCTGGGCATATGGCAGGAGTTGCGGGCCAGCACCGAGCGGCGCAAATTGTCGATTGACCGCATGTGAGCCCGTCTCGACACCATTGATCCTTTTTAAACCTAACGACTTCTGAGACACAAGCCATGGAACATTTCGATGTATTGATTGTTGGCGCCGGGATTTCCGGAGTGGGGGCCGCCTGGCACCTGCAAACCCAAAGCCCTGGCACCACCTATGCCGTGCTGGAATCCAAACCGACATTTGGCGGCACCTGGGTTACCCACACCTACCCGGGCATCCGCTCTGACAGCGACCTTTACACCTTTGGCTACCGCTTCAAGCCCTGGACAGGTGCGCCCATTGCCACGTCGCAAGAGATTTTGAAATACATGGGCGAGGTCATTGACGACAACGGCCTGGCCCCACACATCCGTTATGGGCATGCCATCGAGTCAGCCTCGTGGTCAAGCCCCGAGCGCCGCTGGACTCTGCAGGTACGGCGCGAAACAACCGGCGAGTTGCTGACCATCAGCGCCAATTTTTTGTGGATGTGCCAAGGCTACTATGACCACAAAAAAGGCTACACCCCTGAATGGCCGGGTATGGCAGACTTCAAAGGCCGCATCGTGCATCCGCAGAACTGGCCGCAAGACCTGGATTACGCGGGCAAACGGGTGGTGGTGATCGGCTCCGGGGCCACGGCCGCAACCCTGTTGCCCGCCATGGCACAGGCCTGTGAGCACATTACCCTGTTGCAACGTTCGCCCACCTACTTTCGCACCGCCCGCAATGTGAATGAACTGGCCGACATGCTGCGCCAGCTTGAAATCCCAGAAGCCTGGACGCATGAGATCGTGCGGCGGCGCATCTTGTGGGAGCAAACCCAGTTTCAGGTGCGAGCGCTGGCCGAACCTGACGCGGTGAAGCGTGATTTGCTGAACAATGTGCGCAGTTTTCTGGGTGAGACATTTGATGTGGAAAAACACTTTTCACCCCACTACCGGCCGTGGCAGCAGCGCGTCGCCTTTATTCCCGACGGCGATCTGTTTCGGGCCATCGCCAACGGCTCAGCCTCGGTCGTTACCGATGACACTGACAGTTTTACCTTGGGCGGTATCAAGCTGAAATCCGGCGCTGAATTGACCGCCGACATCATCGTTACGGCGACCGGATTCAACATTAGCGCCTTGGGTGGCATCCAGTTTCTTATCGACGGCAAAATGCTGGTTTTTGGCGATACCGTCAGTTACCGTGGTGCCATGTTTACCGGGGTTCCCAACATGGTGTGGGTGTTTGGCTACTTCCGCTGGAGCTGGACTTTACGGGTCGATGTTTTGGGCGATTTTGTCTGCCGCCTACTGGCGCACATGAAGGCCAAGGGCACCCGCGTCGTCACACCCGAACTGCGGCCACAAGATCAAGGCATGGCGCTCAAAGCCTGGATCGAGCCTGACAATTTCAACCCGGGGTACCTGGCGCGCGGCGTGCACTTGCTGCCCAAGCAAGGCGATGCTGAGCCGTGGCGGCACGACCAAGACTACACCAAGGATGTGCGTGAACTACCCTTGGCCGACCTGGACGACGGCGCTTTGCAGTTCAAATAACTCGGCCCTTGTTTTCAAATAACAGGTGCCGGAATCGTCGGGTTGCGCCGGTGCTGGATGTCCTGCATCCGCACGTCAATAAATTCAAGCAAAGCCGGTTGCGCCGGAATGATGTAGTAATGATCGTGTTGAATGCCATCGAACACGGCAGCCGCAACATGTGCAGGCTCGAACCCGTGGTCCAGCGCCGTTTTGAATTTTGCCGCCAGCGTTTGAACATCATGCGCCAAAGCCGTCAAATCGGTTGACGGGCCAAAGGCCACCGGGCGGTTGCGCTCGGCTTCCATGATCCGGGTTCGAATCAAGCCGGGGCACAACACCGAGGCCGATACCTGGGCACCCACCGCCTTGAGGTCTTTATACAAACCCTCGGTAAAGCAAGAAACCGCATGTTTGTAAACGAAATACGGATTGCTGCCGGTAACCAGCCCGGCCACAGAAGCCGTGTTGACAACATGCCCCGGTGCGCCACCGGCCAACATGCGGGGCACAAATTCACGCACGCCATACAAAACGCCCAACAGGTTCACCCGGTGAATCCACTCCCAGTCTGACAGCGGGGTTTCCCAAGCCAAGGTGCGCAGCGCCGGTGTTGCCACGCCCGCGTTGTTGCACAAGACATGAACCGCCCCATAGGCGCTGTAGGCTGCATCTGCCAACGCTTTCACCTGCGTTTCAGACGAAACATCAGCCTGAACCGCAATTGCCGTGGCCCCCAAGTCAGTCAGTTCAGCCAGGGCCTTTTGCAATGAGGCAGACTCAATGTCAGACAACACCAGTTTGAGCCCATGCTGGGCAAACTGGTGGGCCATGGCCAACCCGATGCCGCTGGCGGCTCCGGTGATAACGGCAACTTGCCCTGGCATCAATCGCATGGGGTTCTCCTCAAATCAAATGTGGTTTGCAAATGTGGGTTGTAAACGGCGGCAACACAAACATGATAGAACGGGTAAGCTTCGGCCATGCGATTTTTAAACCACTCATGCGGGCTACCGGGCAGCCTGGCCTTTCTGTTTTTTCATGCCTTTTGTGCCGTTCGTTCGGTTTGGCCCGTAGGACCAATAGGGCCGGTTGCAGCCATCTGGCTCGCCATGGCTGCTATGGCGACCATGGCCCCGGCCTGGGCCACCGACTATGCCCGTGAAAAACGCTTTGCTGAAGAAGTAACCGCCCAGTTGGTGGTTGGTGAAGCCGTTCTATTGCCGCTGGCCGGGCAACCGGGCTTTTTGGGTTTATGGGCAGAAGGTTCGGGTAAAAAAAAACCGGCCATCGTGCTCGCCCATAGTGTGGGAACGCACCCAGACGATGGCGTAACCGGGGAGCTTCGCAAACGCCTGCATGACATGGGCTACAGCACCTTGGCCATTCAGATGCCCATTGCCGCCAAAGAAGCCAAGGTGGATGACTATTTCCCCCGGTTGTTCCCGCTGGCTGCTGCTCGGCTGGATGCCGCCGCCCAGTGGCTGGCAGCGCGGGGTTATGTACGCACGGTGCTGGTCAGCCACACCATGGGCTCGTGGATGGCCAATGTGTATTTTGACCAGTCAGGTGCTGACAAACCAGCCACTGCCAGGCGCTATGCCGCCTGGGTGTGTATGTCACTCACCGGCGGCTACTCATTTGCCACCCGCAATTACCCGTTTCCGGTTCTCGATTTGTACGGTGAAGACGACATTGGTGTGGTGGTCTCATCGGCCTGGCGAAGGGCCGGTTTGTTGAAGCTGGCCGCCACTGGTTCAAAGCAGGTGATGGTCGCCGGCGCAGACGCGCAGTGGCGGGGCAAAGAAGGAGCGGCTGCGGGGGTGATTGACGGGTTTATCCGGCAGGTTTTGCCCTGACGAAAATGTAGCCTGGCATAGCCTGGAAAATTGAACGCCAACTGATCTAGCGCAAGTACTTCCGCATGGGCCCGGCCCACAATGGGCTTGAACGGGTTGTTCCGTCGCCATTTGGCAGACGCAGCCCGGCACTTAGGGCAGATCCATGTCAATTTTTTCAATGGCTCCATTGGCCGCTACCGCGATGGCGGCGGCAGTTTTGGCGGCTTGCTCGGTGGAAATCAAAAACATCCAGCCGGCGCAGGAGGTGGCACGCGAAGCCCAGCCAGCCGGTTCCGTGTCGGTGGGTTGGCGTGTCTTTCAAGAGCGCTGCGCCGCTTGCCATGGGGCCGCTGCGCTAGGGGGGTCGGGCATCCCCAATTTGTTGCCATTGGTGCGCGAGATGGGGCCGCGCCAGTTTGTCAGCCAGGTTCTTTACCGGTATGACTGGGGCATTGCGCCAGAAATCGCCAAGAGCACCAGCCCCGGGCGAGCCGATCTGGTTGAATCCATTGTGCAACGGCGCGAAGGCCAGATATCCATGCCGACCTGGCAAGGCGAACCTGTCGTAACGGCGCATATTCTTGATGTTTACGCATATTTGTCAGCGCGCGCAGCGGGTACGCAGGGGCCTGAACGCCCTCAGCGCTAACAGCCCGGACGGCGTGGCAACAGCCCGCGAACGGGCCGAGTGGATGCGCGATCGAATGCACGAAAAAATGCACGAATGAATGCACAATGGGGCGACCCGATTTTCGGCCTTCGATTTTTCACCCAGGAGCTTTCATGATTCCATCGCGCCCGGTTTTCACGTTGACGCTGACCGTCCCCACCATTGAAGACATCGGCAATACGCCTTACGGTGCCCGCAAGATCGCCACGGTAACCGGTGGCACGTTTGAGGGTGAACGCCTGCGTGGCACGGTGTTGCCGTCACCTGCTGGCGATTGGCTGCTGTTGCGCAGTGATGGCGTGTTGTGCCTGGACGTGCGCATGACGCTCAAAACCGACGACGGCGCATTGATCTTTTTGCATTACAACGGCATGCGCCATGGCCCTGAAGAGGTGTTGGCCCGGCTGGGCCGGGGTGAAACGGTGGACCCGGCCACTTATTACATGCGTGCCATGCCCATTTTTGAGACGGCT
>JANOWY010000061.1:0-15488 GCA_031418135.1 Rhodoferax sp.
GTCGGCTGGCGCAAGCACTTGGGTGCCCTTCAAAATTCCCTGGCTAGCGTTTGGCTTTTGCTTTTTGAACCGGTTTTTGAGCAGGCTTTGCAACCGGTTTTATAACAGCCTTTGCAACAGGCTTTGCAACAGGCTTTTGCACCGGCATGGGGATGGTTTTCTGAATCGCCTTAATCAATGGTTTTTGCGTTGGTTTAGACTCTTTAACGACCGTTTTTGATACTATTTTTGCAGCTGACTGTGCAAGTTCTTCATGAACAGTACCTTGTTTTTTTGCAACATTGTTATTGATTAAAATAAATTCTTTGACTTTTGGGTAAACCATGTCACGCCAGCGGCGGCCCGAAAAGATGCCGTAGTGGCCTGCGCCCACCGCTTCGTAGTGGTGTTTGCGCGCTTCAGGTACACCGCTGCACAGCGCATGCACGGCCTGGGTTTGGCCGCTGCCGGAGATGTCGTCCAGCTCGCCTTCCACGCTGAAGAGCGCGGTGGTGCTGATGTCTTCTGGGCGAACCAGCTCCTTCTTGCCGTTGACCGACTTCACCTCCCAGGTGCCATTGACCAGGCAGAAATCCTGGAAAACGACGCGGATGGTGTCGAGGTAAAAATCGGCATCCATATCGAGCACGGCGTTGTACTCGTCGTAGAACTTGCGGTGCGCTTCGGTGCTGGCGTCGTCACCCTTGATCAGGTCTTTGAAGTAGTCGTAATGGCTGGTCGCGTGGTTGCTGGGGTTCATGGCAACAAACCCCGTGTGCTGCAAAAATCCGGGGTACACGCGCCGGCCCGCGCCTGCAAAGCTGTTGGGCACGCGGTAAATCACGTTGTTTTCAAACCAGCTGAAGCTCTTGTTCATGGCCAGGTTGTTGACGGCGGTGGGTGATTTGCGGGCATCGATGGGGCCGCCCATCATGGTCATCGAAAGCGGCGTGGTTTCGCCGCGCGAAGCCATCAGCGACACGGCGGCCAGCACTGGCACGGTGGGCTGGCAGACGCTCATCACATGGCAATTGCCGTAAATGCCCTGCACGTGGCGAATGAACTCTTGCACGTAGTTGACGTAATCGTCCAGCGGGAAGGTGCCGTCGGCCAGGGGCACGGTGCGGGCGTTTTTCCAATCGGTGATGTAGACCTTGTGGTCCTTGAGCATGGTTTTGACGGTGTCGCGCAGCAAGGTTGCATAGTGGCCCGAGAGCGGCGCCACGATCAGCACGGCGGGCTGGTCTTTGAGTTTGCCCAGCGTGGTCAGGTCATCGGTGAAGCGTTTGAAGCGGCGCAGCTCGCAAAAAGGCTTGTTGATCTCGATGCGCTCATGGATGGCCACTTCAACGCCATCAACATCGACCGTGCGGATGCCAAATTCTGGCTTCACATAGTCTTTGCCCAAACGGTGCAGCAGGTCGTAACCGGCCGACATGCGCTGTGAAAACGGGTTTTGCCCCAACAAATTAACCGGGTTGCCATAGGCTTTGGCGGCAGCGTGGGCCAGGTCTGAAAACGGCTCCATCAGAGAGCGTTGGGTTTCGTAAAGCTGATAGAGCATGGCAAATTTCCTTGTTTGTAACCGCGTGCGCCGCGAAAAATGCTGCAGTGCAATATAGTATTGTCGCAGAACTACTTTGTAAAGTCGGATTCGGGTCGGAATTCCCCACCGTATTGGAGAAACTCACCTAAGTTGTCGCTCTAATTGTGGGCAATCGACTAACAATATGGAAACCAGACCTCATGTAGTCTCATCTAGACCACCAGTACCTTATGACAACACCACCGCCCGCGCCCCGTTTGGAAAACCTGCAAACCTTGTCGCCGTCTGCACGCATGCCGGTCTTGTTTTTGGGCCACGGCAGCCCGATGAACGCCATCGAAGACAACGAATACCGCCAATCCTGGCAGGCCCTGGGGCTGCAATTTGGCGCTAAATTCCCCCGACCAAAGCTCATTGTGTGTATTTCGGCCCATTGGCTGACTCGGGGCTGGCACCTGACGGCCATGCAGCAGCCCAAAACCATCCACGATTTCGGCGGTTTTCCGCAGGAACTGTTTGACCAACAGTACCCGGCACCGGGTGCGCCCGCCGTTGTGGCAGAACTCAGTCAGGCCCTGGTTCAGCCGGACTCCGGGCTGCCGGTTGGCCAGGATCAGGCCTGGGGGCTGGACCATGGGGCCTGGTCGGTGCTCAAGCCCATGTTCCCGGCGGCTGATATTCCGGTGGTGCAATTGAGCATGGACTACAACCGGCCGGCGTCGGAGCATTTCGCCATGGGGCGGCAATTGCGGGGTCTGCGAGACCGCGGTGTGCTGATTGTTGGCAGCGGCAACACTGTGCACAACCTGCGCACCATGCGTTTTGGCGTGCCCAGCAACCAGGCCTACGACTGGGCCATCGAGTTTGACAATACCGTGGCCCGACAAGTTGAGGCAGGAGACCTGGCCGCGTTGGCAGATTTTCAGAACCTGGGTGCTGTAGCCAAACAAGCCCACCCGAGCCACGAGCATTATTTGCCCCTTTTGTACGCTGCTGGTGCTGTGCATGCCGGTGAAGCGGCGCAGGCGTTCAACACCAACTTTCAGGCGGCTTCGATAGCGATGCGCTCGTTTATGTGGAAGGGCCAGTAGCCTGCCCATCTGCCCGGATGCGGTCGATCACCGCCCGTAAATGCATGGGCCGCACGGGCTTGGACAAAGCGATGAAGCCCATAGCCTGAGCATGTTCTCGCAAAGCGCCTGTCAAGGTGCCAGACATCAACAGGGCCGGCAATTCAGCGCCAACCAACTGGCGCGCTTGGGCAATTAATGCGACCCCGTTGAGTTCATGGCCGCTGGTCTGCGCAGGCAGGTTGTAATCTGAAATCAGCAGATTCCATGGTTTGGCATCGGCCCGAAGCAAGGCCAGTGCGTCCTCACCCGATGCGGCACTGTGGCACACATGACCCCAGCTATGCAAGGTACGGGCCATGGCTTCACGCACGTTGGGGTCATCTTCCACCAACAATATGCGCAATGGCGCCGCGCCTGCTTCCAATGGCGCGGGGCTGGCAGGCGTTAGTTCCGGGCCTGGCGGCACCGTCAAAGCCAGCTCGACCCAAAAGGTGCTGCCCCGCCCCGGGGTTGATTCCACACCCAGCGGGTAGTGGGCGGCATCACACAGGCGCTTCACGGTGGCCAGGCCCAGCCCAAAACCGTGCCCCTGGGTGGACGGCAAACGGTAGAACTCTTCAAAAATGCGTTCTTTACCGTTGGTGTCAATGCCCGGGCCGGTGTCCAGCACTTGCAAGCGCACGTTGGCACCGTGTTGCCGCGCCCCCATTACCACCCGGCCCTTGGTGGTGTGGCGGACGGCGTTGGCGACCAAATTGGAAACAATGCGTTGCAGTGCCAGCTGGTCGCCCAGTACCCAGTGCCTGCAGGGCATCGCCTTGATGCTCAAACCTTTGTCCAGGGCTTCGCCGCTGAACAGCAGTAGCGCGCGATTCATCAGCAGTTGCAGCGAGACGGGCTCCCGGCGAATCGTCATGCCGCCGGCTTCAACGTGCGCAATGTCCAGCACGCCTTCAAACAGCTCTTCCAGCACATGCACCGACTGACCAATTCGCAGGCTGACCTGCCGCAAGTCGGTTGGCAAATGGCTTTCTGACAACACCGATGCATACAGGCTCAGGGCCTGCAAAGGCTGCCGCAGATCATGGCTGGCTCCGGCAAAAAATCGGCTTTTGGACTGGCTGGCCGCTTCTGCCTGGGCCTGTAGGGCGACGGCCGCCTGGCGTTCGCGTTCAAGTTGGTCGATCAACTGGCGGTTTTCATGCCGCAGGGCAATGGATCGGCTCAGGGTGCGTGCGTGGAAGCGCCCATAAAGCGCAAGGTAAGCCCCCAACAGCAGCAACCCCAAGCCCAAATACAGGTGCGAAAAATCGCCCAGCCAGACCAGACGCAGGGCGAAGGGTGCCAGCAGGCACGCCAAAAAGGTGTACATCACTGGCGGGTGGTAAGCGTGAACGGTGATGCTGCCCACCGCCATGCCCCCAATGGCCCAGGCCATGAACGATTGGGTCAACAAATCATCGGGCTTGACCAATAGCGCCAGCGTGCCGCCCCAGTACAAGCCAGCAGCGGCTACATCCATCACATACCGGTGGCCCGCCTTGAGTGGGTCGCCAATCTGGATCGCCTTGAACCGTGAGGGCCGGAACAGCGCGCCCCGGCCAAACTGCACCACACAAATCCCCAGGTACCAGGCCAGCACCGTAGGCCAGGTGTGCACCCTTAGCAGCGCCAATGCGAGTACGGCGCCGACCACCAAGCCAGATGCCACCGACTCGATCCGCGGCCGGTACAGGGCTTCAATGCGCTCCAGAAAAACCAATTGGGCGGCATCGCTGCCTTGGGGTACTGTGGCCGCTGATGGAGGCAGTTTGCCGGCAATGCGGACGGCTGGCATGCGGTGTCTAAATGAGCCCACGCGCTGACGCGCGGGCAATGGCATCGGCCCGATTAATGGCCCCCAGTCGTCCAAAAATCAGTGAAATATGGTCTTTGACGGTGCGCTCCGTGATGTCAAAAGCCCTGGCAATTTCCTTGTTGGATTTGCCCTGCGAGACCAGGGTGACGATGTCTTGCTGGCGGGCCGTCAGCACCGAAGCATCCCGCACACTGGCATGGTCCGGGAAAAACGTTTCACCGCGCAAAATCCGCTCCATGGCAAAGGTCAGCAAGGCCGGTTCGAGGGTTTTGGGGATATAGGCCATCAAGCCCAAGGCGCGGGCGCGTTCCGGCAGGCGGGCATCGTCTGCGCCAGACAGGATCACCCGGGCACTCGCGGGGTTCAATTTGCCCAAATCTGCCAGCAGGGTAAAGCCATCACCGTCCGGCAAGCGCCAATCTGATAGCACTAGATCGGGCTGTAATTGGCCTGCCAAAGCCATCGCTTGCGCCACCGTGCCTGCGGTTGTGAACTCAATCTGCGGCAGCTTTTGCCGCACCGCCGCCATGAACCCTTCCCGAAACAGGGGATGGTCATCCACCAGCAAGGCATGAATCTCTTCCATTAGCCGATGTTAGCGATGAATAAAAAAAGCGGGTACTGTACTTTAGGACGGTTGCCCGAACCGCGCGACCTGCCTACCCTACAAGCATTGGAAACTCACAGGAAAATTCATGGTTTGCCGCGTCAACGTTTTTCGGCAGGGGTATGTCTCTCTACGTCCGAAAAGCGCTTTTATGCCGATAAACGGCTTGTGGGCAGCCGCTTCCTTTGCGGCAATGCTTGCATGGTCTCCGATGGTGTGCAGCCAGGCGGCGGCACCCTCCGTGCCTGGGCAAGCCCAACCATCAGCCCCCGCCCTCATCATGCAGTCTCTGCGTTTCACGATCGCAGAAATCCGGGTGTCTGGCAACACACTGATCCCGGATGCTCCATTGCGGGCTGTGCTGAAACAATTCGTGGGCAGCGGCAAGACGCTGGACGATTTGAACCGGGCACGTGAGGCGATTGTTGACATGTATCGGGAGGAGGGCTACGAGTTGTTCAGCGTGGATTACAACGCACAGCGCAGCCGTGAAGGCATCCACGGGTATGTGGTGCGGGAAGTGAAGGTTGGCAAAGTCAGTGTCAGCGGCAACTCGGTGATTTCATCCGACAACCTGCGTCGGCAGTTGCCAAGCCTGGAAGAAGGCAAAACGCCACGTCTGGAGCCGCTGGCCCGTGAATTGTTTTTGCTTAATGACAATGCCGCCCGGTCGGTCGTGCTGTCGTATGCGCCGTCCAACCCCGGTGTCACCGATGTCGAGGTCAAGGTAACTGAAAAACCGCAGCTTCATGCAGACCTGGCACTCAACAACACGGGCTCTTCGGCCACCGGGGCATCGCGGTTGGGCATCACGGTTTACCACGACAACCTGTTTGACAGAAGCCACCAATTGTCGCTGGGTGCCGTCACATCGCCTGAGCAGCCTGGGCGGGTTCGTCAGTTTTCAATCGGTTACCAAGTGCCGCTGGCTGCTTTGGGTGACCGCCTGGTGTTCAGCGCCAGCGACTCCTCCACAGATTCTGGACTGGTCGCCAATCTCTTCAACGTGTCGGGGCAGGGCAGCACAGTAGCCCTTCACTATGTGCACAACCTGGCCCGCGACGCGCTGTCCAGGCACACGCTGGAGCTGGGCTATGACGAGCGCCGCTTTCGGGATGTGGTCGATTTTTTTGGTGTGAACCTGGGCACCAGCGTCACCACCCGGCCTTTGAGCCTGGCCTATCGGTACGGGCGAACAGCCCAGGGCGACAACCTGACACTGGGCCTGGCCTTGCAGCGCAACTTGCCTGGTGGCGATGTCAATGACGATACGGCCTACGGCGCCGCCCGGGTTGGCGCATTGGCTCAATGGCACACCTGGCAGCTGGATGCCAGCTGGCAACGAGAACTGGCGTCTGGCTGGATGCCTTCAGTTCGCGTGAATTCTCAATTCACCCCTGCACCGCTCATTTCAGCCGAGCAGTTCGGCGTGGGGGGCTTCAACGCCGTGCGCGGGTTTGATGAGCGGGAAGGCGCTGGCGACAGCGGTTGGCACGCCCGTGGGGAGTTGTTTGGCCCCCGGCTGGCGGAAAACCACCGGTTGCTGGGTTTTGTTGACCTCGGTGCCTCAACCCGGCTCAATCCGCAACCCGGCGAGCTGGCATCGCAGGAACTGGGCAGTTACGGCCTGGGTTGGCGGGCGCAGTTCACAAACGGTTTGGGCATCTCAGCCGATGCAGCGGTGGTGTTCCGGGGAACTGCATCGCACCCTGCGGGCAGCACGCGCCTGCATTTTGCGGCGGTTTGGTCTTTCTGAGCCGCTGCGGTTTTGAAGATTTGTTTTAAAGGAAATGACCATGAAACACATTGCCTGCAGACTTTCACCAGTGGCCTGGGCGGCGCACCTGTGCCTGAATGGAGCGCTGTTGGCGGCTGTTACCGCTGCACTTGCCAATCCAACCGGGGCCAGCATTGCCCGTGGCGCGGCGTTAGCCAGCAATCCCAGCGCCAGCGTGCTGCAAATTGTCAACACGCCTGGCACCATCATCAATTGGCAGGGGTTTTCCATTGCTGCCGGAGAAACCACACGGTTCCTGCAGCTCAACACCGCTAGTACGGTATTGAACCGGGTCGTTGGGGGCAACCCCTCGGATATTCTGGGTCGCTTGGAGTCCAACGGCCGGGTGTTTTTGATCAACCCCAATGGCATCGTATTTGGCGGTGGCGCAGTGGTCGATCTGGCGGGGTTGATTGCGTCCACCCGCAATATCACAGATGCCAACTTTGCCGCAGGCAATTACAGTTTCAGTGGTGTTGGCACCGGGGCGATCACCTTGCAGTCGGGCGCGGCGATCACCACCTCCAACTACGCAGGCACAGGTGGCGGGCAGGTTTGGCTGATTGCCAAAGACGTGACCCAGGCTAGTGGCAGCAGCATCACCGTGCCGTCGGGCCAAGTGGTGCTGGCAGCAGGCACGCAGGTCGATGTGGGCACCACGCAAGTCGGGAAAATGAGTTTTACGGTACTTACCGATGGCACCAGCACTATCAATTCCTTGGGGTTAATTGCGGCCGACCGAGGCGCCGTGGGTTTGTTTGCCGATTTCATAAACCACCGTGGAACCGTCAACGCCGGCAACCAGGGTTCGGTGGCCATGAACGCCACGCGTGAACTGCGCTTGCAAGGCGCAAGCCAGGTTAACGCGCCAGACGGTGCCATCACTTTGCGAGGGGGTCAATTGCTGGAGGTGGAATACGAGTCGGTGGTCAATGCCGATGGCAGCAAGGGCCGAATTTCTTTTGAATCCAATAACTTGCTGGTGGCACCCAGTGGCAATACGCACGCCGTGGGGGGCGATGTCACGTTTAACCAGTATCAAGCTTCACAGTACCTCAGCGGTGCGCAGCAACAGGCCTGGGTGACGCCAGTTGGGCATCGAGATGAGTACGCCATCGTTTACCGGCGCAGCGATGGCAACTACGTGTTGCGGTTTACGCGGACAGTGGCATCGGGTCAGGACTCCGGCAACGTGGTGGGGTTGTTTGAGGTGGTGCTGGATGGCCGTACTGGGGCCCTCTTGTCGGGGCCAACGGCAATCCCAACAGGTAGCAGTGAGGCCTTGGCTTACAACGCGGCGCGGGCGGCGAGTCGGGCGGCATCCTACGAAGCAGATTCACCGACCATGCCGCCCTCAATTGATGCAAACTGGCGCACAGCCTTTGATGCCGCATGGGATGCCTTTTATGCAGCGACGGCAGGGCCCAGAGGCATTCACGCAGCTAAATCCGCAGCGTATAACGCTGCAAACAATGCTGCCATCCAAGCCGCTATAGACGCTACGACTGCTTACGGTGCTTTTGGTGGCCCGCTGAATGCGCGACAAGCCATTTTTGAGGTCAATAATCTGCGTGCAGCCCTCGAAAATTACCGCAATGGCATCGGTGGAATATCCGATAGGTTACTCGGTGTCCAGAGCCAGGTTGATGCCTACAGCCGATTGCAGGTCGCTGCCGATGTTGCGCTGGAAGCCGCCGCTGCAGCGTCGGTAGTCGTTCTGGCTGCAGAGCGTGCAGCTATACCGGCGAAAGATGCCGCAATCAGCGCAGCTGACACTGCGCGAAACGCGGCGCAGCGAGCTGTTCGCTTGGCTGCAGATCAGGCCAGCAACAGTGCGGCGGATGCCGCGCAAGCTGCGCAGGCGGCGTTCAACGCCACTGTTACCGCGGGCCTCACCACGTTTTACAGCGACGGGCGCAATGTTCCAACGTTGCCGCCTTCTTCGGTGCCAACCAGCAACGGTGGCTCAATTGCCTGGTTTGGTGCACCTAACAGCACTGCATCCGGATTTAATGTACGGGCCAGTACCGGTGCAGTGGTCAGTACCCAAGGCAATGACAGCGGGTTTGCCTTGCCCATGCCCGATGGCACTTACCTGTTTCAGACACCCGGCAGCTACGATGTGAAAACGCTTGGCGATGCCCTGGTGCGAACAGACACGCTGGCCTCGGGAAACTACGCCACGTTGGTGCCCAGCCAATTGGGTGGCTTTAGTGTGATTGATGCGAGTGGCGGCACCCGCATGCAATGGAATTACAGCAAGGACGTTGCGGCCTACTCACCCGTGAACAACGCGACGGGCGCAGTCGGCATCGCTTCGGCGTTTTCGGTGCGGACGGGGGTGCTAAATGGAGACAGCGCGTCTTTGCCGTCAGGTTCAGGCTCAGGCGGTGGCGCTGTCCCGCCTGGGCCTGCAACTGCTCCCCTACCACCTGCCGTCGTCACTGGCCGCTCGACAGGCGGTGCCAGGTTTGACGGCATCGCAGGTTGCAATTTCGTTTGTGCGGAAGCCGCCAGAAACCTGCAAGCCGCAGTTGACGCGCTGATTGTGGCGGATGCCAATCGGGCCGGTGTCGATGCGCTGATCTCGGCCGATGCCAATCGTGCCAGAGTGGACGCTTTAATCGATGCTGAAGCAAACCGCGCAGCGGTAGATGCCCTGATTTCCGATGACGCGAACCGAGCGCGCTCAGCGGCAGATGCGCAAAGTGCAGCAACGAGAGCATCGAATCGGAGTGGCCCTGGCAGCTCGGTGGCCCAGCAGGAAGAGGCGGCGGCTGATGCGGTGCGCGCTCTTCAGCGTGCAGCCGGAAAACGGGAAAACGGATTGTTTGCCTCAAACGCCGCCATCTTGTTGGTTGACCAAGGAGAGTTCCGGCGATTAGTGCAGGGCAATCGGCTTGACCTGATGACATCGGCCCAACGCCTCACCCGGTTGGAACAGTGGCTTGAATCGGAAGCGAGAAACCAAGCACTGAGCATCATCACGGAGGGCCCGACCGCCTCGCGCGCGAACATCATCCTCTTCAACGAAATCGTTGGCAGCGGCAGCACCGCAGAACGCCAGGCTGCCATCGACGATCTGGCACGCCGGCAGGCGGCTGGTGAAAGTTTCTGATGACTACGGCACCTTTTCTCGTTGTATTGGCGCTTAGCTTTTTGCTGGCTAGCTGCGGTGGCAGCAGCGGTACGCCCGCAGTGGCTGCCGCGCCAGGTGCCACCACCACCCCGGTCGCATTTACCGCCGCCAGGCAAAGTGCCAACCTGAATGCCACTGGCGGCAGCGTGGCGCTCACCGGCGCGGATGGCACAAAGTACCAGCTAGACCTGCCCGCCGGTGCCTTGGTGGGCGACACCACCCTTAGCCTGACGACACAGGCACCCGGCGACGGCCAGCAGTTCAATTTGCTGCTCCAGCCCGCCGGCCTGGTGTTTGCGGGCGGAAACGTCGGCACCCTGACCATTCAGCTGCCCGCAGGCACCAGCCTGCCAACGACGGGCGGCCTGGTTTACGACGGCGTGCTGATCCCTTACACCCGCCTGCCCGATGGTCGAATTCAAGTCAGTCTGTCAACATTTGCCAGCGCCACGGCCGTCACTGCGTCGACCGTTGCTGTAGTGGCGATTCAGGCAAGCGACGCGCTGGCACGCCCCAGGCGGATCGCGGCCGCCAGCACCAGCGTGTGTGGCAGCGCCCCCACGCTTCAATCCAATGGTGGACTGGCTGCCGTGACGGCAGTGGATATTGATCTGTATGGCCAGTGCATGGTGAGTGCCGTGCAAGAGCTGGCGGTGACGGGCCAGTTTGCGCAGGCCGTGCGGGTGGCACAGTCGGTTGCGGCCTATTTGCAAGCGACTGGGGCGGGAAATGCCACCCAACTGCAGGCCCAGGCCAGCAGCATCGCCTGCACAGCGTATGGCTTGGCACTGGACCACGCCCGAACCACCAGCGCCAGCGGAATGGGCGTTTTGTACGATTTGGTCAAACCCATCATGTTTTGGGAAAAAACGGTGCAGCAGTTGGGGGCAAGCTGTGCCGCCATAGCTGCCGACGCTTACCAAACTGTGATCCATACCAAAACGGGTGAGGCGATGGCCCACTACGCCCAACAAAAACCCGACATCACCGACACCACCGGCCCGGCCTACAGCCGAGCCAGGACCGAAGTGGCGCAGAGCGTACAGGCCACCAAAGAGGTGCTGGCGCTGAACCCGCCCGCAGCCCTGCGCAGCACACTCACCGCTGAAGTTGCGCAACGCACGCAGCCAGGCGTGCTGGATGCCATGTTGCAAGCGCCTTGGCTGCGTTGCCGCAACATGGGCAACTACGACGAGTTGATCAGTTTGATGGAGGCGCTGGGCGGCCCCGCCAGCGTGAAGTCTGTAGCGCAGTATTGCGGCACCCGCCTTGACGCGTCATCCAGGAATGCGTCGGGCCTGGCAATCGATCAATTGAGCCAAGCCTTGGGTGGTGTCAGTGCCGGTGTTCAGCGGGTCAGTGGCAGCTTGCAGGCCAGCAAAACCGGTGCGCTGTCCGTCATGGGGCCGATTCAGGCTTTGCGCTGCCCAGTCAGCCCGAGCGGGAGCGGAGAAAGCCTGGTGCTCAAGATGGACGGCTTCGTATTTCAGACCTTGGTGTCAAGCCCCTTTATCAACAACCTGTCAGACATTGACATCGGCGCAGCGCTGGAGGCGGCGCATCCTGGTGCAACCAGTGGCCTGACCCAAGCGGTTCTGACGGTTGAGCGAACCGGTTCCCCTTGTGTAGGTTTTTGGGGTCCGGCACCAGTGCCACTGCTTTCATTGACGCTGAATTTTCCGGGTGCGGTAACTGCCTTGATGCTCGCTTTTCAACCCGAACCGGATGGTTTTCGCCCTGGCACGTACGTTGAAGGCACGCCTGTAACCCCGTTGGTTTGCTCAGAAGGTGGGGGGCCGTGCATCAACCCCGAGCTGCGCAAGTTGGGCAGCAACGCGGCACTCCCTTTTACCTTGGCTGCGCGTGGCGTTGTTTTGAACGTGACCCAGATCGGACCCAACGTTTTTGCAGTGGATGCAGATGTAACACGCGGACAGGGGCGGGAAGTGAAGATTGGGCTGCAGTTTTCGTCGGTGGTATCAGGTCGTTTGAATGTCGAAAAAAATGAGAGTTGGCAAACCTATCCTGTATCAGCCGGCGGCTCAGAGTGTGTCCAACTCCGGGATGACAGCGCACTGAATTTGACACCAGGCATACCCGCCAATGTCAATCTTTTTGTAAGCGCTGACACGGTTGTCTGCACCCACTTCGCCCTTCCCGCAGAAATGGCCGGTAGGGGGCGCATGGTCACCATTACCTTTGTGCCTGACTAGTGGGTGCCGCATAAGCTGCTTTCACCACGGCGAAACCATGATGTGCCAGGAGTTTTTGATGCCCCACAGATTTACTCCGCGATTTTTGCTGGCCCTGACACTGCCAGTGGCCGTCCTGCTCACCAGTTGTGGCGGAAGCAGCGGCACGCCGATTTCTGCCACAACGCCAGGGTCTACAACCACACCCGTCGTTTTTACAGCGGCCAGTCAGAGTACCAGCTTGAATGAGACTGGCGGCAGCCTTTCACTCACAAGCGCGGACGGCACGCGTTTCCAACTCGATTTGCCAGCCGGTGCATTGGCGGGTGCGACCACGTTGACCCTGGCCACGCAAACGCCTGCCGCAGGCCAGCAGTTCAACCTGTTGTTGCAACCGGCAGGCTTGGTGTTGAACAGCGGCACAACCGGTACCTTGACCATTGCCTTGCCAGCGGGGGCGAGTTTGCCGACCACCGGCGCCTTGGCTTACGACGGCGTGTTGGTACCCTTCACACGGCTGGCAGACGGGCGCATTCAAGTCAGTCTGTCAGCCTTTGCCGCCGCCACGTCATCCGCCAGTGCGTTTGGCGCCACGCTTTCAGCGGCCGCAACCAAACGGGCCGCAGCGGTCAGCGCCACCGCCTGTGCCCCGACTTTGGCATCCGATGCGGGCCTTGTGGCATTGGCCGCCTTGGATCCCGCGCTGTACGGCCAATGCATGACCAGCGCGGTACAGGAGCTGGCCAATACGGTCGTGTTCCCCAATGCGATGCGGGTTGCCCTCTCGGTCACCGCCTACTTACAAAACATCGGCTCCAGCAACGCAGACAGGGCCATGAGCGATTCGGGCGCATTGACTTGTGCGGCCTACGGCGGCGCATTGGATCGCGCCCGCAACACCACCGCTACTACCACGGTCACCTTGCATAACCTGATTGATCCGGTGATGTATTGGGAATCCGTCGTTCAATTGCTGGGTGCAACCTGTTCGCGTATTGGCCTGACAGACTACCAGACCGTGGTACACATCAAGATTGGCGAATCACTGGTTTACTACGGGAGTGTTGCGCCAACCATTACCGACGTGGCTGCCGCGCCCTATGTTCAGGCCAAAGCCGATGCCGTTCACAGTGTCCGGGCTCAGAACGAAGTTTTGGCCCTCAATCCCCCGGCGGGGGTCCGAAGCACCCTGCACACCGAGGTGACCCAGCGCGCACAACCAGCCGTTGTGACAGCTTTGCTCAAGGCACCCTGGCAGCGCACCCGAAGCACCGGCAACTATGACGAATTCATCAGCCTGAAAACATCAGTCGGTGATGTGGTGAGCTTGAAAGACGCGGCGCAGTACGCCGGCACCGAGCTCAAGGTCGAAGCCTTGAACAACCAGAACCAAGTCCAAAGTACGATCACGGCGCTGGGCGGCGTGGCGGCTGGACAAAACCAGGTGACCGCCACCATCACGGCAACCGCCGACGGTGTGATCCGGCTCACAGGCCCGATCAAGGCCCTGAGCTGTCCGGCCGGGTTCGCATCCAGCGAAGAGCTTGTTCTGCGGTTTGCGGGGATGGAGGTGGCGCGCCTGAGCGTTGCGCCCTATTTGAGCGCTGCGCTGGCGTTGAACGTCGCCGATTTGCGCGCCGTTGCGGGGCTGGCCGGTGATGACACCCGGGCGCAAGCGTTGACGTTTGAACGCACCGGTTTCGCTTGCGCGGGCTTTTGGGGTGCCGCGCCGATGCCGTTGATCACGGTGACAGTGGAGTTTCCAGCGGCCACCCCACCGCCGCCGCCCCGGTACCTGACCATGAGCGTATTGGGGAAAATTCACGCCGATGGCACTGATGATGTCAGCTTCGCCAATGTGTCCTTTGTGTCCGGCGCGGGGTCTTGCTGCAACAGCTCGAACCCCAATGTAGGGTGGATGGGTGGCGACTCTCCCGCTGGCGGCGTGAGCGCCACGGGGTTCAGTTACGGCGCCGGTCGAGATGTGGCGGATTTGGTGATCACGGCTGAGTTGACTGACCGCCCGCCGAGAACCCGTCAAGCCCAGGGCACGTTGTGGTTGGCATTTTCAGCCACGGTGGCTGGAACCCTGACCATCGAGCTCAATAACGCCTGGCCGACCAGCCCTACATGGGCGCTGCAGTGTTTGCCGCAAGACTCTGGTTGGAATACCGATCCGGTCGCGATGTCCCCTGGTGTCGTCGTCAAATTGCGCCTGCCGTTGACACGCAGCATGCTGGACAATTGCAACGGCACACCCCGCTCGGACGCGCCAGAGTTTTTGACCGGAAGCGGGCGATTGGCGACCTTTCGGTTTAGGCCAAATAGTGCCCCCTGAAAATCCGTTGTGAGGCCGTGCGCAACGCTTGAAGACGGTGCTGATTGCTGGGGTACCGTTACTTCCCGCCCGCCTTCAATATCCCCCGCACCGCATTGCGGCTGTGGGCGCCAAAACGGGCCAGCAGTTCGGCCACGGCGGTATCCAGCGCGGCGCGTTTGGCTGGGTCTGATTTTGAAAGCTCGGCGATCAGGTCAACACCGGATTCGTTGGCGCCAAAATCAAAAGCCGGTTCATTCACATATTTCGCCGGGAAGCTGTTGATGATGGCTTGGGCGAGTTTGGGGCCGTAGTCGTAGGATTCTTTGGCGACCACGTCACGCACATATAGCGGCCCCCAGGACGGGTAGCTGCTGTCAGCCGACAATTGACCGAGCGATTGGGCCAGGGCCTGATCGGGCCCGCCGCTTGCGGCTTTTTGCAACACCTGCGATTGGTAACGCTCCAGTGCCAAGTGCCGGTTGGACAACAGCGTCACGGTGTCATCCTTCATTTTGGGGAACCCGGCCATCGCCATGGCATTGGTGCCCAACAACGCCAGGGTGGATGAACCCGGTGACACCGACGCGTGGTAGGGCTGGCTTAAATCCTGCACGTAATGCAAGGCCAGCCCGGTGAAGCGCCAGGCCCAGTAGGCGTGGCCAGTCTTGTGTGCCAATGCAGCTAAACCTGCGTATTGGTTGACGCGCATGAGCGGCAGTGTTCGTTTGAGGAAGCCGGCTGCCAAATAAAGAATCTTGTCCTCGTGGTAGAACCCCATGTGAAACGGTGCCTGGGTCGAAAAGCTCAGTTTGGGGTTGCCAAACGGCAGGTTGCCAAAGCCGTAGACCTTGCCCCAATCCGAAGGGCTGTCGGCAAACAGGTTGATGTCCAGCCCGAAATCGGATTCGTACGCGGCAGAAGCCACCACTTTGAGCGGTTCGATGGCTTCACCGGTTTTGAGCGCCACATAACGGTCTTTGGCATCTTTGGGGGCGGG
>JANOWY010000062.1:0-5092 GCA_031418135.1 Rhodoferax sp.
CGAAATGATCGGCGACCCGGAATACAAAATTGGCCGTCCGCGCCAACTGTTCAGCGGGTCGGTGGCGCGGGACGTGGTGCCAGTGGGGATGCGTTAAACCATCGACCGCCAGATGGTTCGTTGCCGGCAAAACAATACGCCTCAATGTCATTGTCAAATCGGTAAATCGGCATGGCGCAGAAAGCCATGAAAAGCAAAAAAAATAACAAACTGAAAATAATTAAATATTTCTAGTTCGTTATCGCTATATTATATATAGCTAATAGTTTAATTATTACTTAAACATATTGGTATAATTTCTAACGACTTTCATTTGAAATAGATAAATGGTCATTTTGCGGGCCATTTTTGCAAACCGTTAACCCTTCGCAGATGGCGGCAAGGTTTGCTTCAGCAGGCCCGACAGCCCCTCAAACGGCTTGGTTTTGGGGGTTGATGTAGCCTCAAAATCGGCATCCTGCACGCTCATCTTCACCGGCACCGGGCAGGTTTCATGCAGCGCGATGAGCGGGATCGCCATCAGCAGCTCATCCTCCACCAGCTCAGCCAGATTGAATTGTTTGCTCAACACCAGCAAATCTTCTTCGCTCTCGTCATCGGCCGCTTCGGCTTCTTTTTCAGTCAACACAAAACGGAATGTGTAGGTGACATCCACCGCATGCGCGAAATCGTTCAGGCACCTCTGGCAGGTTTGCGGCAAGCTGGTTTTCAAGCCAAGGGCCAACCACGGCTGCGCGTGGCCATCAGCACCCGTCCGGGAGTCGAACATAGCCGTCCACTGCACCTGGGCGTCGGGTTCCAAACCCGGCAATTCGGCTACCAGGCGCGGGTAGTTTTGCAGCAAGTCGCACCCGGCAAGCCGGGTGGAGGCCGTTGCCAGTGATTTGATGTCCAGCCGGCTGGGGACGGGCTGGGGCGGTGCCAATGTGGCCGATTGGGCCGTGGCGGGGTTAGAGCTTAGAGGCATCAACGCAGTGTAATTCGATCTCCCAATCATGACTGAAGGTCGTTGTGGCTCCCGCCCTTGCCAAAGCGCCGTCTTCGTCGGCCCGCCCACTACACTCCCGATTCAGAAAATGAAACAAGACAATCACACGATGCCCGCGACTTCTGCACCTGCTGCCACGGCCCAACCCGGTAGCACACCAACTGCCCAGCGCCAATTGGTGCTGGGCTCCACGTCGGCGTACCGACGCGAATTGTTGCAGCGGCTACGGCTGCCGTTTGTCGTGGCGTCCCCTGAGGTAGACGAAACGCCCTTGGCAGGCCCGTTGCCGGAGGCTCCACGCGCGCTGGCCCTGCGGCTGGCGTTAGCTAAAGCCCGCGCAGTGGCCGCACGCTACCCACAAGCGGTGGTGATTGGCTCGGATCAGGTGGCGGATCTGGATGGCACACCCCTGGGCAAACCCGGCGACCATACCCGCGCCACCCTGCAATTGAGGGCCATGCGTGGCAAAACCGTGGTGTTCCAGACCGCTTTGGCCGTGGTTTGCCTGGAAACCGGTTTTGAACGGGTTGACCTGGCTGCCGTCAAGGTGCGGTTTCGGGATCTCTCCGATGCCGAAATCGAAGCCTATTTGCAAGCCGAGCAACCGTATGACTGCGCAGGCAGCGCCAAAAGCGAAGGCTTGGGCATTGCCCTACTGGATGCCATCGACAGCGACGACCCCACCGCCTTGGTCGGCCTGCCACTCATCCGCACCTGCCAAATGATCCGCGCTGCCGGGATTGCCGTTTTATGAGTACGCGAGGCAGCGAACCCCGCGCAGTGGGGAGCGTGGGGGTTCTGTTTCTGGTGCCCGCCCCGCTGGATTTTGGCTGTGACGTGCAGGCCGACTTGCAGGATGTGTTGCCGCAAAAAACCCTGCAAACTGCCTCGCAATTGCAACACTGGATTGGCGAAAACGCCAAAAGCACCCGGGCTTACCTCAAACGTGTGGACGCGCTGCACCCGCTGAAGACCCCGATCCAGCAGTTGCAGATCCAGGAACTGCCCCGCGCCGTTCATAAAAAAGGCGATCACCTGGTTGGTACCCAGGGAGGCCAAGCTGGATCAACCGCGCCGTTCGACGCCAAGCCCCTGCTGGCCGCTTGCCTGCAAGGGCATGACATGGGCTTGGTCAGTGAAGCCGGCATGCCCGCCGTGGCCGACCCGGGCTCTTCCGTGGTGCGTGCAGCGCATGACCTGGGCATTGCAGTTCAACCCCTTGTTGGACCGGTTTCGCTGTTGCTGGCTCTGGCCGCCAGCGGCTTGAATGGCCAGAATTTTGCGTTTGTGGGTTATTTGCCAACCGACACGGCGGATCGCGCCAAACGCATTCGTGAACTGGAGGCATTGGCACTGAAAACCGGGCAAACCCAGCTGTTCATTGAAACGCCCTACCGCAACCAGGCGCTACTGCAGGCACTGCTGCAAACCTTGCAACCCGACACACGCCTGGCCACCAGCGCCGCGCTCACGCTTAACCACGCGACAAACCATTCTTACAGCGTCAGAGCTTGGAAAGCCAAAGGGCTGCTACTGGACAACCGCACACCCACCGTGTTTTTGATCGGGCCCTAAGACGGGTTCAGCAGCGCGGCCTTAACGCAAGGTCGGGACCGCGTTCATCATCCGCAGCGCCTTGGCTCCGCCTTCGCCGATCGACGCGCCAAAACGCTTGACCAGCCGTTCGGCCACGTTGTCGCGCCGGGTGTAGTCGATGATCTCCTCGGCTTTGACAACTTCGCGGGCAACGTAATCCAGGTTGCCCAGGTGGTCGGCTAGGCCCAGCTCAATCGCCTGCTGGCCGCTCCAGAACAGGCCACTGAACATCTCGGGGGTTTCTTTCAGGCGTTTGCCACGCCAGGCTTTCACCACGTCAATAAACTGCTTGTGGATCTGGTCCAGCATGGTTTGCGCGAAGGCGCGCTGTTTTTCGGTTTGCGGGCTGAATGGATCCAGGAAGCCTTTGTTCTCGCCTGCTGTCATCAAACGCCGTTCCACCCCGACTTTGTCCATCAGGCCGGTGAAGCCAAATCCGTCCATCAATACACCGATGGAACCCACAATGCTGGCTTTGTCGACATAGATTTTGTCGGCGGAAACGGCGATGTAATAAGCCGCCGAAGCGCAGGTTTCTTCTACTACCGCGTACACGGGTTTTTTGTGTTTGGCCTTGAGGCGGATGATTTCGTCGTTGATGATGCCGGCCTGCACCGGGCTGCCGCCAGGCGAATTGATCAGCAACACGACCGCCAGCGCACCTTCGTCTTCAAAAGCGGCCCGCATGGCGTTAACGATCAGGTCAGCGCTGGCTTCGCCGCCCGAGGCAATTTCGCCCTTGATTTCAACCACCGCCGTATGCGGTTTGGTCACGTCCTGGGTGGCACCATTGCGCCCAACGGCCATCCAGGTCAGGTAGACAAAAAACGTGAGCCATGCCAGGGCCACAAAGGTCTTCCAACGGCGGCGCGCGCGTTGCTCATGCAAAGATGCAAACGCCAGTTTTTCAAGCACGGCACGATCTGAAGGGCTGTTTTCCATATTTTGACTATTTAACTCACTTATATTAGACATATTAGCTACATTATCTGTATCTGATAATGAAGATTCATCCTTAACAATACCCGGTATTTTATTTTCAAAAATACTTCTATGCACATTTTCAGGTGATTGGGTGCCTTGTGGGGCATCAGGGGTAGCCGGGCTGTCGGGCCTATCCGGGCCTTCAGGCTTAATCGGCGGTTCTGGGTTCATGTAGTGGGGTTCCCATCAGGTGCGATTTTGCCGACATCAAAATTCAACCGTTTTAAAACGTGCATTGCTGATCCAATGCACCACGCCTTGGTGTTCGTCTACACCCAGCTTGACCAGGCCACCATTGCACGGCCCGCCGACACATTCGCCCGTGCTGGGGTGGTACATGGCGCCGTGGGTCGCGCAGATCAGCCACTGGCCGCTGCTGTCAAAAAAGCGGTTGGGCTGGTAATCCATCTCCATCGGAATGTGGGCGCAGCGGTTCAAATACGCTTGGGCCTGACCCTCAAACCGGATCGCAAAGCCCCGGCAGGTTTGCCCCTGGTAAACCACATCGAATGGCACGGCATCGTGGCTGTCCTGCAAATCGGCTGAATTGCACAAGGCCACCGGCGTCTCTACTTCGTCATTCAAGGCACTGGGTTCAGCCATGCTGCACCAGCCAATCCTGCAATTCGCGCACTGAATGGGCAACAAAACGCGGGTTCAGATCACCAAATGATTCGTGGGCATGGGCACCATAACTTACACCCACGCTGGCGCAACCGGCATTTCGCGCCATCAGCAAATCATGGGTGGTGTCACCAATCATCAGGGTGCGCTCGGGTGGTACACCAAACTCAGCCATCAGTTCGTGCAGCATCAACGGGTCGGGTTTGCCACGGGTTTGGTCTGCGGTGCGTGAGCCGTCAAACAGGCCGACCAGTTCGGCATGGTGCAGGGCATCGTCCAGACCCACGCGGTTTTTACCCGTGGCAACAGCCAGCAGGTGCTGGCGCGCCTTCAGCACGCCCAGCATCGGCACCACGCCTTTAAACAGGCTGATGTCGTTCATCCGCAGGCGGTAGTGATGGCGGTAACGTAACCCCAGCTCGGCGTGTTTCTCTTTGGGCACGTCGGGGGCTGCATGGGCCAACGCGGCTATCAGCGCCAAGCCGATCACGTAAGAGGCGGCTTCGTCACTGGGAACCGTACCCCCGACATCGCGCACGGCTTCTTGCAGGCAGGTGGTGATGATGGCGGTGGAATCGGACAACGTCCCGTCCCAGTCAAAGGCGATCAGGTCAAATTGCCGCGTGGATGGCGGGCTGGCACGTCGGTCAAGGGTATTCACGTTCCTGGGAGTCTTTCAGTATCAAAGGGTTTTGGCGGTTTCTTGAAGCATGTCAAAAATGGGCTGAAACCCGCAATTGTCAGGGCGCAACCGCCGCGAATTGCGCCAGTTCCGCTGGCAGCTCAGCATGAAGTTCACGGCGCTCACCTGTGGCCGGATGATTGAACTGTAACCGCCACGCGTGCAAATACATGCGTTTCAAACCCTGCTTTTGCAAGGCCTTGTTCACCTCAAAGTTG